>JALZIO010000229.1 GCA_030860245.1 Actinomycetota bacterium
GACGCATCCAGCATGCGTTCGATGTCCGTCATCCGATGGTTGGCTCGAGGATTTCCACGTAAGGCCTTGATCACCGCATCCGGGATTCCCAGTGCTATGCGGAACTCGGCTGGCAAATCGTCTCTGAAGATTTCGGCTACCGTCTTCTCGACCCAGTCCCAGTCGCCCGTAGACACCGCGGCGTCGCATCCGCCGGCGGCGTTGAAGACCTCGTACTCTCCCAAACCCAGCTTGCGGGCCCGCATCAATCCGGTCCTCGCTGCAGCGAGGGCCTGCTGTGGGCTGTTCAGGGCGTGGATGACCGCCAGATTGTTCAGCGCCCGAACCTGTTGATAGCCGAGGAGATTCTCCTCGGCTAAGGCGAGCGCCCCAGTCACTATGGCCCTGCATTCTCGCGGCCGCCCGGTGAAATTGAGAGCGCTGCCTTTGGTAATCAGCAGGTCGGCGACCGTAGGCATCATCCCGAGCCGTTCGGCAGCGGCTAATGCTTTATCGGCCCAATCGATCGCGTGGTCGTATTGGCCGCTTAGAAAATAGGCGCGCGCGAGCTCGGCAGTAAGCTCCACGGCGTGTGGGTCGTTTTCCAGATCGGGGAGGGCCTGCAGCGATGCTTGCAGCTTTTCCAAGGCTGGCTCCAAGCGCCCCATACCGACGAGCACGCTCCCGAGCCGGGCCGTCGCTCGGGCGGCGGGGGAAGGGTCGCCCTGCTCCTCGTGCCACGCAATCGCCTGGCCTAAATACCTCTTTGCAACCTCGAAGTTGGCGGCGAGCTGCGCGACGTGCGCTGCTCGCTCCCATAACCCGACGCACTCGGTGGGATCACCGGTCACGCCGAGAGCCTGTTCCAGATGACGGAGGGCGAGGTCGTGGGCGCCCAAGGAGCTCGCCCTGTCGGCTGCACCTCTGAGAGAGAGGCGAGCCTGTTCGGCCAGTGATTTGGCTTCAGGGCCTTCCGGTGACAGCCGGTATGCCTCGATGTAGTGGGCCGCCACGACGCTCGCGAGCTCTTCATCGCCCGCCGACTCGAAATGTTGGGCTGCCGCCAGGTGGCGCGAGCGGCGGTCCCGCTTGGCCAGAGTCTGGTACGCGACTTCGCGGATAAGGCCCTGCATGAAACCGTACTGACCACGCTCGGGCGAGCGCGGATCTTGTTCGATGTCGAGCAACTCTTTACGCACGAGTTTCTTCAGGCGGATCCCCAGCTGATCGGATGCCTCTCCCGTCAGTGCCGAGAGAGAGGGAAGGGTGAAGGTCTTCCCCAGCACCGACGCGTCCTGCAGCAGGCTTCGATCCTCCGGCCCCAGGCCGTCGAGGCGTGCCGCAATGAGGGCGTGAAGGCTGTCCGGCACCTCCACATGACGAAGCTCTCCGACTAGGCGGAAGCTCCCGTTGTCGGCGACGAGCCGGTTCTGATCGATGAGCATGCGAACCATCTCGACGGCATACAGCGGCACTCCTTCGGCTTGCGCCAAGACGTGCTCGACAACCTCGTCGGGCAGCCCCTTAGCGAGCCCGTCGAGCAACTGGTGCATGGACTCGTCGGACAGGGGCTCGAGGTACAAAGAGGTGAAGTTGCGCTGACCGGCTCCCCAGCCCGGCCTCTTGTCCATGACCTCGGGGCGCGCCAGCGTAATGATGGTGATGGGGTGGGTGCGCGCCCACTCGAGCAGGTGCTCGATGAAGTCGATCAGCCCCGGATCGGCCCACTGCAGATCCTCGAACAGGAGCACCGTGGGGCCATGGTCCGAGATGTGCTCAAAGAAGCTGCGCCAGGCGGCGAAAAGTTCCTCACGCTCGCCGGCAAGCCCGCCTTCGAGGCCCAAAAGGTGCGCGAGGCGCGGCTCGACCCAACGTCTCTCCTCGGGATCGGGGATGTACTCATCCACCGCGACTCCGAGCTTTGCGCGGCTGCTCGCTGCATCTTCAGTCTCTGCTATGCGGGCGCGCATCTTCACCATCTCGCCCAGAGCCCAGAAGGTCACGCCCTCGCCGTAAGCGGGGCAGCGCCCCTGGTGCCAGAAGACCACTTCGACGAAGCCGTCTATGTACTTGAAGAACTCCCATGCGAGACGCGACTTGCCGATGCCCCCGGCGCCCGTGACGGATATGAGCCGCGGCCTCTTCTCGCGCGCCGAGGCGTGGAAAAGGTCTTTGATCAGCCGCAGTTCCTCATCACGGCCGACGAAGGGCGCCTCCCGGCCCTCAGTACGCCTGAAGCCTTGGCGGCCGCCGACGACTCGAACCGCTCGCCACGCCTGGACCGGAAGGGTTTTGCCCTTGAGGGTGTGGGAGCCCGCATCGTCGAAGGCAATGGCCTTGTTGGCAGCGTTGTAGGTCGACGGCCCCACCAGGACGGTTCCGGGCGCGGCCGCGCTCTGGAGGCGCGCCGCGGTGTTGACGAGGTCGCCTGCAACCATTCCCTGTCCGTCGGCGCCGATGTTCACCGCCGCCTCTCCGCTGAGCACACCGGCCCTCAGGCGCAGGTCCGGCGCGCCGATGCTCGCCCCTAGCGCAGCGATCGCATCGGTCAACTCCAAACCAGCGCGCACGGCGCGCTCGGCGTCATCTTCGTGGGCAACCGGCGTGCCCCACACGGCCATGACGGCGTCGCCGATGAACTTCTCGACCGTGCCTCCGTAGCGGGAGATGAGCTCACGGGCGGAATCGAAATAGCGGGACAGCAGCTCGCGGACCTCTTCGGGGTCGCGGTGCTCCGAAAGGGTGGTGAAGCCGACGAGATCGGCGAACAGCACCGACACCAGGCGCCGCTCGGCGACGGGGGAGGGGGCAGTAGCCGGGGTGACTGCGGGGGTGGGCGGTGGCTTGGCCGCCTCGGTGAGGGGAGCCGCGCACTCGCCGCAGAACCGGTCTCCCGGCTCGTTGGGAGCGCCGCATGCCGGGCACCCGAGCGCGAGAGGAGCGGCGCACTGAGAGCAGAACTTGCGCCCCGGTCGGTTCTCGGCCCCGCATCCAGAACAGATCAAGGCGCCCCCTTCGTTCAGCGATTCATAGAAGGGTACCCGCGAGCGCCCGCCTTGATCGAACGGCGGCGGCTAGGCTAGGTCCGAAATGGACCCTCACCAGACCGCGTCTCTTCTGAGCCGAACCCGGCTCTTCGGCGGTCTCGATCAGGATGTCCTCCACAGCCTGGGAGAGCGGACGATCGAGCGTTCCTACAAGAGGGGGCAGCTCATCTTCAGTCAGGGAGATATGGGCGAGTCGCTTTACGTGCTGGTCGACGGAGTCGTCAAAGTTTTCGTCACCTCTGATCGGGGAGACGAGATGGTGTTGACGACGCTTCACCCACCCGAGGTGTTCGGCGAGCTGGCGCTGATCGATGGGGGGGCCCGCTCCGCTTCCGCGGAAGCGTTGGAGCCGGCCGCGGCTCTGGTGCTAACCCGTCCGACCTTGCTGGAGTTGCTTGCTCAGCACCCGAGCCTCACCGATTCTCTGTTGCGCTCGCTGGGCTCGGTGCTGCGGCGTCTAACCGAGCAGACATCTGATCTCGTGTTCCTGGACCTTCATGGGCGCGTGGCGAAGCTGCTCTTGAACCTCGCCTCCGAACAGGCGAACGAAGAAGGTGAGGTCGTTGTGTTGGATCTGCACATGACGCAGAGTGATCTCGCCGGCATGGTGGGTGGCTCGCGCCAGAGCGTGAACCAAATCCTCCGGCACTTTCAGGGCCGGGGCTACATCGAGTTGGACGGGCGAAGAGTCAAGCTGTTACGGCCCGACCTTCTGCGCCGGCGCGCCGGGCTCTAGAACTGCCGCCGGCTTCATGCGGCAACTAATCGTTCAGTGTGGGGTTGCCACATGCTCCGGGGGTGCGGTGATGGGTTCTGTCTCGAGCAGCCGGTCCAGCCACGGCTTAGCCTTGAGGCGCTCGAAGGTTGTGCGCGCTTCCTGAAACAGCGGCGCCGCCTCGGAGTTTCGGTCTTGCCGCATGAGCCACTCGCCGTGCTCGAGGAGTGTTACCGCAAGGTAGAAGGGCACGCCGATCTGGTTC
>JALZIO010000247.1 GCA_030860245.1 Actinomycetota bacterium
GGACATAGTGGATACGGGGCTCACCCTCAACTACCTTCGCAACGCTCTGGAACAGAGACGGCCCGCGTCTCTGAGGGTCGTGACGTTGATGGACAAGTCGGCGCGCCGCATTGCCCCGGTGCCGCTCGAGTACGTGGGTTTCGAGGTGCCCGACCTCTTCGTGGTGGGTTACGGCCTCGACTTCCAGGGTCGTTACCGCAACCTCCCTGATGTTCTGGCAGTGCATGATCTGGCGCGCCTCATCAACGATCCGGGTCTGCTGCAGCGGGATCATGAGAAGCCGAACGTTCGGTGTTAGCCTCCGAGCATGGTGGAGCTATCGCTTGTCGGCGTGAGAGTGGAGCTCCCCTCCAATCAGCCGATCGTATTGCTCAAGGAAATTACGGGGGAGCGGTACCTTCCCATCTGGATAGGAGCGGTGGAGGCAACGGCGATTGCCTTCGCCCTTCAGGGGATCGAGACGCCGCGGCCCATGACGCACGATCTGCTCCGGGACATCCTGACCGAGACGCACGTTCAGGTCGAGCGAATCCTTGTGAGCGAGCTGAAGGACCGTACGTTCTTCGCAACCATCCAGATGCATCGGGACGGGCGCGCCGCCGAGGTCTCGTCGCGCCCCAGCGACGCAATAGCGCTCGCCGTCCGCATCAACGCCCCGATCTTTGCCGCCGAAGAGGTGCTTGACCAAGCCGGCATCGAGCTGAAAGACGACGAGGAGACCGAGGTCGAGAAATTCAGGGAGTTTCTCGATCAGGTCAGCCCGGAGGACTTCGAACCGGGTCAATAGCCGACGGACGGTCTGCCGAAGCATCGACCTATCCATGACCGTTCGTGTTTGGGGCCGGTCGTTGACAGTGCGCCGTCCTGGCCCTACTCTCTTGCATGGGCGTAACTACGCCTGTGTATTTCCAGCAGTGGACGGTGCCGAGTCGGCCGTCCTGGAGAACGGAGGCGAAAGACATGGACGGATCGGGTTACCGCGGTCCCCAGACGTGCAAGATCGTCGGCATCTCCTATAGGCAGCTCGATTACTGGACCCGCACCGGCCTCGTAGTGCCTTCCATCCAGGAGGCGAAGGGCTCCGGGACGCAGCGTCTCTACTCATTCAATGACCTTCTCCAGCTCAAGGTGATCAAGGGACTGACCGATGCAGGTGCCAGCCTGCAGAGGGTTCGGCAGGCCCTCGACTACGTGCGGGAGCACCTGGAAGGAGACTGGGCCGAGTTGACCATCGTGACCGACGGGGCCGGCGTGTATGCATGCACCTCGGACGCCGAGGTCGTCGACTTGCTGCGTTCGGGTCAGGGCGTCCTCGGGGCGGTGGTGGCAGTAGACAAGATCCGCGACCAGCTTGCCGGAACGTTGCGTGAGCTGCGCCCTTTGCAGACTGAGCCCCGCGAGGTGGGCGCGCCGGGGGCTAGCCCAAGTCGGGCCGGAGAGGGGTAAGCATCCAGGAGGGCACAGGCGGGCGGCTCACTCCCACGGGGTTGCCTCCACACCAGAGGATGGCCTTCGCCCACAACAGCGAACGGCAGTTTGCCATGTTGCTCGACTTCTATCTCATCGACTGGGAGTACGAGCCCACCACCTTTGACATCCAGTGGGGGAGAGACGGACTTGCGACGCAGCGTTTTTCTCCGGACTTCTATCTTCCCGCCTTCGATGTCTACATCGAGATCACAACCCTCAACCAGAAGCTCGTCACTAAGAAGAATCGAAAGGTTAGGCGCTTGATGGCGCTCTATCCAGACGTGAAGTGCAAGGTTCTGTATCAGCGCGACTATTTGCAGCTCCTGATCAAATACGGGCTCGAACAGCCCTCCCAGGGCCCGTTGCCCGTGGGGTACCCGGTGGGGGACAGGCCGGCCTCCGCCGAGCCGGTGTTCGCCGGCTGAAACTCGCGGCACAATGTCGTGATGGCAACGGGGCGGGCTTCACCACTCTTGGAGCAGCATCGCAAGCTTGGCGCAAAGCTGACCGAGTTCGGAGGCTGGCAGATGCCTCTTCAATACTCGGGGGTAATTGCAGAGCACAACGCGGTGCGAACGTCGGCGGGGATTTTCGACGTCTCGCATCTGGGCAAGCTGCGGGTTAGCGGCGATTCGGCCCCCGATGCATTGCAGAGGGCGCTGACGACCGACATCGAGCGCCTCGATCCCGGAAGGGCTGCCTACGCCCTCGTTCTCCATGACGACGGCGGCTGCATCGACGATCTCTTCTGCTACAGAATGGAGCGGGACAGCTGGATGGTGGTCCCCAACGCGGCCAACAACCAAGCCGTATCAGAGTCACTCCTGGCCTGCGGGGCGGAGGTCGTGGACGAGTGGGACCGGTGGGCGATAATTGCCATCCAGGGGCCGGATTCGTTCGACGTCTTCAGCCGGGTTTGGCCATCCAGCGAAGCCCCCGGCCTCAAGCTGCATTCATGGTGCTCCCTGGATGTAGACGGCCATCCCGGGTTTGTCGCCCGAACCGGCTACACGGGGGAGCGCGGCTTCGAGCTCTACGCGCCGGCGGAGGCCGCTCCGGCGGCGTGGTCGCGCCTCGTGGATTGCGGAGCTACACCGGTGGGGCTGGGCGCCAGGGACACCCTGCGGCTCGAGATGGGTTATCCGCTCTACGGGCACGAGCTGGCGCGCACCGTCAACCCGCTCGAAGCCAACCTGGAGTGGGCGCTCGCGTGGGACACCCCCTTCCGCGGCAAGGAGGCGTTGGCTGCCATCAAGGAGCATGGACCGGCGCGCCGGCTGTTCGGGATCGGTTGCAGGTCGCGGGGGGTCCCTCGACAGGGCCATGCCGTCTTGGCCGACGGAGAGCCACTCGGCGAGGTGACCAGCGGGAACTTCTCTCCAACATCCCGTCGTGGGATTGCGCTTGCTTATGCACCCTCTGATCGGGTGCCGTCTCCGGGCCGGCCCGTCGAAATCACGGCCCGGTCGCGCCGGCTCGAGGGCGATACCCTTAAGCCGCCTTTCATAGAGCGATAGGGGATCGGGACAGAAGTGGACATGTCGACAACACGATATATAGACCTCTAGGCGATGGACTTCTCTCCCCACACCGAGCAGGACGAACGTGACATGCTCGATACCATCGGTGTCGACGGTATCGAGTCGCTCTTCGACGCGATACCGGGGTCGGTGCGCCTCGGTGATCCTCTCCGCGTACCTCCGGCGCTCACCGAGCCGGAGCTCGTGGCCGAGATGGCCGGCATGGCGTCGGCCAACCGCGCCCAAGGTCTCGTCTGCTTCGCAGGGGGCGGCGTCTACGACCACTACATTCCGGCTGCCGTGAAGTCCCTCGCATCGCGCTCCGAGTTCGCAACCTCCTATACGCCCTACCAGGCGGAGCTGTCCCAGGGCATCCTCCAGGCGTTGTTCGAATTCCAAAGCCTTGTCTGCGAGATCTACGAAATGGATGTCGCCAATGCGTCCCTCTACGACGGAGCAAACAGCGTGGTCGAAGCGGTGAACCTCGCGGTGAGGGCAACGGGTAAAGAGAGGGTCCTCGTGGCCTCGACCCTGCATCCGCATTACACAGATGTGCTCCATACCTACAC
>JALZIO010000284.1 GCA_030860245.1 Actinomycetota bacterium
GCTGCGTTCGGCGCCAACCGATTACTGATCGGCCAGCTCTTCACCCCTATCGGCGGGCTGCAGATGGGACTCCTCGTCCTATTGGCCCTGGCATCCTGGTCGACGGGAGGTCAAGTGCCGGGTACGAGGCGCCCTCGCATGCGCGCCGCGGTGGCTGCCACCATTGCTGTGGCGCTTACCAACGGCTGCTTTTCGGCACTGGTTCTCCTGGTTGGAAGGCAGGTAATTGCTCAGGTGAATAGGGGACCCACTTCCATCGAAAAGCCGTGGGGGCCGGAACTGGCTCTGCTCGATATCTTCCTGCTCGTCGCCCTAGTCTGGGCCCTGTTCGGCGCGGTGTTCGTCTGGAGGTGGGCGCGTTCTGGAAGCGCCGGAGACCTGGCCGCCCGAACCAGCTGGATCGGCGAAGAGCTCGACGGTGTCGAACCTAGCTATCGCAAGAAAGTGGCCAGGACCAGAGGACTCGCAGAGGCCGGGCACCGAGCCGATGCATTGTTGTCCTTTTTTGCCTCCAGCTTCCTGATCCTGGGCGTGGTTGCAGCGTCTATGCGCGCCGACCCGTCCTTGAACCCGTTGCTGTGGCTGCAACCCCCGGATGCCACAGATCTGGGTTTTCGGGTCGCCCAATGGCTGCTGCCTGCAACCGTGGTAGCAGCGATTGCGATCGTCCGGAGATCCGCAAGCACCGTCCGGCTCAGGCGAACCATAGGAATCCTGTGGGATGTGTTGACGTTCTGGCCGCGGCGCTTTCATCCCTTCGCCGTCCGGCCCTACACAGAAAGAGCGGTGCCTGAATTCCAGGGGAGGATCAATCACCACGTTCAAGCCGGGCGGCGCGTGTTGGTGTCGGCGCACAGTCAGGGGTCTGTGATTGCGTTCGCCTCGCTTGCATCTCTCCAGAAGAGAAAACTCGCCTCGGTTGCCCTCATCACCTACGGATGCCCCGTAACAACCTTGTACGGCGCCCTTTTCCCCGCATACTTCGGCGATGCCGAGATCCAAAGCCTCAAGGGTGAGCTCCTCGACGGCGCCGAGATGGGCTGGTGGAACTTCTGGAGGAAAACCGACCCCATCGGCGGTGCGGTTTTCGCTGCGCCCAAGCTCCACGATCCCCAGGACGTCGAGGTGGAGGATCCGGCGGTTCGGCCGCCCAGCACCGAGATTCCGTGCACCCCACCGGGGCTCGAGGATGTCCGCCCCGCCTGGATCGAGCTGGCCGGGCACTCTCACTTCTTTCAAGAGAACAAGGTGCGCGACTGCGTCCACTACATGAAGAAGCGGTTGACCAGCGACCCTGGTTCATTCGTCCGGAAAGATGGAGCCGAAGACGAAGTTACCCTCGACCTCACCGCCGAAGGAGAGCCCATCCCTTCACAGGTGCCACGACCTCCTCCCTGACACAGTCGGTGAGTTGCACAACGACCACCTCCAACCGCGTCTAAGGTTTAGATCGTAAAGTTTCACGAGCGGGGGAGGGTTCTGTGCATGAGGAGCCGGAGCCGGTCGTGGCGGCTACCCGCTCCCAGAGGCCAATCCCCGGCGACCTCGGCCACGTACACATCTAATGTGGTCCGTATCAGATGAAGCGCTGCTTGCTGGTCTGGCATCGGGGGACGAGGAAGCGGCAGCGGCTCTGGTTCGGCGGTTCCAGGGGCGCATCTACGGGCTCGCTCTGATGATCGTTGGAGACGAGCGCACGGCGGAAGATGTGGCACAGGAGACCTTCGTCAAAGCATGGCAGCACGCCGGCGCCTACGATCCCCGGCGCGGCCGGGTTCCGACCTGGCTGCTGGCCATTGCCCGCAATGTCGCAATCGACGCCGTGCGGATACGGCGGTCGGAACCACTCGATCCGCAGGCGATCCTCGCTTTGGGGATGGCAAGCAAGGACCCAGGCCCGGAGGAACAAGGGTCTGCAGCATTTGATACGGACCACCTTCGCGCTGCGCTCGCGCGCCTTCCAAGCGAGCAGCAACGCGCGCTCGTGATGGCCGCAATCCTGGGGCGCACCGCCCGCGAGATAAGCGAATTGGAAAACGTGCCCCTGGGAACCGTCAAGACCAGAATTCGAACGGCCATGCTGAAGCTGCGCGCAATGCTAGAGGTCAGCCATGAGCAGTGAACGAGACTGCCGCGACTTTGCCGAGCTGGTCCCCGAGCTTGCTCTTGGGATCACGACTGGAGAGGAACGGGCGCGCTCGGTCGAGCACCTGGCAAGCTGTGCGTCCTGCAGGAAGATGCTCGATGAGCTCTCGGATCTCGCCGACGATCTGTTGCTGCTTGCCCCGCCCTACGAGCCGCCGATCGGCTTCGAGACGCGTGTCCTGGAGCGAATCCATGCGTCAGGCCGTTCACCACGGCGACGTCACGTCACCGCGCGCGTGGCGGCCGCACTCGTGGCCGCCGCGCTTCTCGTGGTCATCGCATCTGTGGGCGCGGTTCTCCGCGTGACCAGCGCGGACCGTGGGCTTGGGTCGAGCTATCGCCGCACACTCGCTGTTGCTAACGGTGACTATTTTGTTGCCAAGCAACTCTATGGGCGCGGGGAAAGGACCGGAGGCCACATTTTTGCCTATCAGGGCTCGCCGTCGTGGATCTTTGTGGTGGTATCGGAGCCCACGCTCTCAGGCCGCTTCAAGGTCCGTCTCGAGACGAATGAAGACCGGCGGGTGGCTCTCGGCACGATGCGCATCGAGCATGGGGACGGAAGCTGGGGAAGCGATGTCCCCGTCGACCTTCACGATATCAAGGAAGTAACTCTCTCTCGAGCGGGAGGGCGTGAAGCACTCGAAGCGGATTTCTAGGCCTTTGTCCTTAAGTCCTCCTGAACCGAACGACTGCGCAACTTTCCCGGCCGACAGCCTTTGACTCTCCCCACCGATCGGAACAACCCATCGTCAGCGCTTGAGTGCTGCGAGCCCGAGCGCAGGAAACAGCAGAACGGAAAGGAGGCCGGCGGCGAGCAGGGCCGACGCATTCGCCTCCGTCAGTTGATCGAGCTGACGTCCTATCACGGTGGTCACGGCGATGAAAGTCAGGGAAGTAGCCTGCAACATTCCCGCCGCTATCGCCTTCCGCCCTCCGACCAACGGGCGGTAGACAAGGGAAGGCAGTCCTCTGACCACGAGCAGGAGAAGAAGGAACAGCGGTACCCGGAGCAGCGTGGAGGGACTCTCGGTCAATGCGCCGACATTGAAGTTGAGCCCCGTCGCCACCCAGAACACCGGGACAAGGACCCCGTGGCCTACGGCATCGAGCTTGGCCCGGAAATGCCCGTACTCCTCATCGAGATCCCGGTCCACCACGCTCAGTACGACTCCGGCCAGAAAGGCCCCGAGGATTGCGTCGACTCGGAAATCGGACGCGGCAACGGGGGCTCCGACCAGCAAGAGCATCGAGCCTCGAACGCGTATCTGTGCACTCGTGTCCTGAAGTGACAACATCGCGTCCGAGACGCGCCTCGATCGCGATCCTGCCGACACGATGACGGCCACGAGCAAGATCAGGGTCGCCAGCCCGACGAAAAGGACCAGCTTTGTTATCAACGAGGAACTTTGTGCCGAGAAGAACAAAGAAACCAAGACTATGGGGATGAACTCTGCGATGGAGGCGCCGGCGATGACCAGCTGGCCAAAGAAACTGTGAGATTCGCCCGCGTCCTTGAGAACCGGAACAATCAGACCGAGGGCCGTAGCCGACAACATGATGGCTATGAGCAACGGGTTGATGATGACGCCGAGCGTGTGCAACGTATAAGTCATCGCAAGCGCCAGGACAAGCGAAACAACCCATCCGGCAGCCGCAAACCGCATAAGCCTGCCCCGCAATTGCTCCAGCTCGATCTCTATGCCGGCGAGAAACAGCAGAAACGCCAACCCAAGAGTCGACAAGACATGTATGGCAGCGTCCGGCTGCACTATTTCGAAGCAGAAGGGCCCAAGTACGATGCCCGCCGACACTTCGAGCGCCACCGACGGGATCGACACTCGCGGCACAAGCCCGGCAATCAGCGGAGCCAAGAATGCCACAATGCCTACAATCAGCAGTCCAGAAAAGGAGATGTCATTCACGACCGGTCAGCTCAAGGGCCATCCCCAGGACTGTCCCGCGTCTCACAGCAGGAGATTGCACCGGCTCTGAACTCCCTTGTCTCCCCCATGTGACCCGCCTATAGTGCTCACGAGAGCGTCCGGCGGGCAGTGCGCACGCGGCTCGTAAACTTCCAGCCGGCCGCACCATAGGAGAACGCTGCACCAAGGAGGTTGGATGCTCAAGCTGATCATCATCATCGTCTATCTTGCGGTCGGGCTCGTCGTCGCAAGCAGCAACAATTACCTCGGCAACCTCGATGAACTGTCTGCCGTCATCTCGGCCCTTCTTGCCGTGCTCCTGTGGCCTCTCGTCCTACTGGGTATCGACCTTCATATCGGAGGCATACCCAAGGTCGATATCAAAGAGAAAGGTTGAGGGGGCCTGGAAGCCCCCGATTATCTCCACCAGAACAGGGCTGCCTGGGGCCGCTACGCCGCCGATTACGAGGCCGCCGGCCGTAGCCAGTGGAGTAGCAGCGAACCCTCTTGGGGAATCTGGAGCATCCCCGAGTCGCAGGTAAGCCTGCTGCCCGATCTTTCCGGAAGGGACACGCTCGAGTTGGGTTGCG
>JALZIO010000285.1 GCA_030860245.1 Actinomycetota bacterium
CCATGAGGTTCCTTCCCCCGCCCAAACTCGGACCTCGTGCTCGGGGGGATGCGCCTCGAGATGGGCCGCATAGTTGGTCACCTCGAGCCCTCGTTTGGCCGCCTCGACAAACAATCCGAGGGCGAGACCGAGTTCGCCGCCCCGATGATGGTGCCCGAACGTCTCCCCGTCTGTCGCCGCGTGGACGAGATGACCGTCGCCCGCCCGGGCTCCGAAGGCATCCAACAGGCCTTCAGCCGAGGCTGCAAGGTTACCGAAGGCCAGCGACTGCGCAACCTCTCCATCGTAGAAGAACAGGGTGATGTAACGTCCGGTGCCGTCCGGGTGGAAGTAACGGTAGGGCCGCCGCACGTCGATGGCCTCGTGATTGACGTCCACCCACTGACCCCCGGTGGGGCGCCAGCGCGCCGCCTGGTAGGGCGACAACACGGTGAAACTTATGTCTTCTTCGATGAGGATCCGCAGGGTCTCGTCGCTTGCAGCCGTCTCGGGCAGCCACACACCTTCGGCGCGCCGTCCGAACCGGTGCTGAAAGTCCCCCAAGCCCCACTTCACCTGGGTACGCATGTCCCATACCGAATCCAACGGCAGGATCGTATGGTGATAGGCCTGAGCGATCGCGTTGCCGTGACCCAGCCGCGCCGTGCTCGTTCTGTCCGCGTCGAGTATTCGGGAGTAGATCTCCGGGTCTGCCTTCTCCATCCACGACAACAGCGTCGGACCCACATTGAACGAAAGGCGTTCGAAGTTGTTCACCACTCGTTCGCCGCCTTCGGTCGAAATCGTGGCGCACGCGTTTGGTCTGTAGCATTCGGCGTGTACACGTTCATTCCAGTCGTGGAACGGCGCGGCGCCCGGCTGTGCGTCGATCTCCCCCGTCCACGGGTTCTCTCTCGGCGGCTGGTAGAAGTGGCCGTGAAGCACTATCCGAGCAGCCACAGCACTCCAAGGGGCGGAAGCGTGACTTCGGCCGAGTAGTCGAAGCCGTGCCAGGGCGAAGCCACGGCCTCCACGCTTCCTCCGTTGCCCACGTCGGATCCCCCGTACGCCTTCGCATCACTGTTGAGCAGCTCCCGCCATGTCCCCTTCGTTGGAAGACCGATCCGGTACCCTGAACGAACCACCGCGGTCAGATTGCAGATGCAAGCAAGCTGCTGCTCGTCATCGTCGGATCGCCGTAAGAACGACAACACGTTGTTCTCGGCGTCGTTTGCATCGATCCAACGGAACCCGTCGGACGAGAAGTCTTGCTGCCACAACGCCGGCACCTCGAGATAAACCTTGTTCAGATCGGCGACCAGTCGCTGGACGCCCGCGTGTCCTGCGTCGGCCAGCAGGTGCCAGTCGACACTCTGTTCGTGATTCCACTCAGACTCTTGGGCGATCTCCCCACCCATGAACAACAATTGCTTTCCGGGATGAGCCCACATATAGCCGAAGAGGGAGCGGAGGTTCGCCAGCCGCTGCCAGGAATCACCGGGCATTCTGCCCAACAACGAGCGTTTGCCGTGCACGACCTCATCGTGGGACAGCGGCAGCACATAGTTCTCGCCCCACGCGTACACGAAGCTGAAGGTCAGCTCGTTGTGATGATGACTGCGGTAAATCGGATCCCTGGCGAAGAACTCAAGCGTGTCGTGCATCCATCCCATATTCCATTTGAACCCGAAGCCCAGTCCGCCGAGGTGGACCGGCCGGCTGACCCCAGGCCAGGCGGTTGATTCCTCCGCCACGGTGGCGATTCCTGGATGTTCGTCATACACCGTCGAATTGAACTGCTTGAGAAAATCGATAGCTTCGAGGTTCTCTCTGCCGCCGTGCTCATTTGGGACCCACTCACCCTCCTCGCGGCTGTAGTCGAGATAGATCATTGATGCAACCGCATCGACGCGCAGGCCGTCCAGATGAAATTCCTCGATCCAGTACAAAGCGCTGGCGATAAGGAAGTTGCGAACCTCGTTGCGGCCAAAGTTGAACACCAGCGTTCCCCAGTCCGGATGTTCGCCCTTGCGGGGGTCGTCGTGTTCGTAGAGAGCGGTGCCGTCGAAGCGCGCCAGCCCCCAGGAGTCTTTTGGGAAGTGCGCAGGCACCCAGTCGACGATGATACCGATCCCCGCCTGATGGAGGGTATCCACAAGTCCCCGGAAATCGTCAGGCGTTCCGTAACGAGCCGTCGGAGCGAAGTAGTGGCTCACCTGATAACCCCACGACCCGCCGTAAGGATGTTCGGCAACGGGCATGAACTGAACATGTGTGAAGCCCATCTCGGTGCAGTAGCCGGCGAGCAAAGGACCGATCTCTGCATAGCTCAGCGGCTCACCTTCACCGCTCCTGCGCCAGGAGCCCAGGTGCAGCTCATAAACCGACATCGGAGTTTTGTACGGGTTCATCGAGTCACGCTGTGACACCCACTCTTCGTCGCCCCAGCGATGCTGCGAAGCATGCACGATGCTTGCGGTCCCCGGCGGCACTTCAGTGCAAAAGGCGAACGGGTCGGTCTTTACTACAAGATGGCCTTGGGCGGTAAGTATCTCGAATTTGTACAAAGTCCCGGCGCTTAGCCCGGGAACGAACAGCTCCCATATGCCGGAGGATCCCAGAGCGCGCATCGGATGGCGGCGGCCGTCCCAGGCGTTGAAGTCGCCCACCAGCCTTACGCTGCGGGCGTTGGGCGCCCACACCGCGAATCCGACTCCTTCGACGTTCTGATGCCGCCTGATCTGGGCTCCCATGGTTCGGTAGAGGCGCCGGTGCGAGCCCTCACCGGCAAAGTGCAGATCCCTATCCCCCAATGTCGGCGGAAAGGAATACGGATCTCGCTCGACGCTCGATCCGCCCTCGTAGATAACCTCGAGCTCGTAGTCCTTGACGGTTCCATCCACGACCGTTTCGAATACTCCCGAGGAATGCACGCTGTCGAGCTTCGCAGCCTCCTTGCCATCGATCAGCAGCCGCACGGCTCGAGCATCCGGCTTGAACGTCGTGATCCGAGTGTCACCTTTCTCGGCGGCGTGAGCACCCAGGACACCGTGGGGGTCGCGGAGCTCTCCGGCGAGCAGCCGGTCGATGCCGCGATCCTGCGAGGCCTTCATCGCCCCCCTCCACCGGCCAGCAACTGTGTTATCCCCCTGAGCGGTATCCGGACCCATCCCGGACGGTGGCTGATCTCGTAACCCACCTCATAGAGAGCCTTGTCCAATTCGAAGACATGGAGCATGGTGTTCAAGGCGTCGCGGTCGGGGGCGAGGAAACGCCCCTCGTGCGATTTCCGAAAGTAGGCCCTGAGAAAGCGGTCGCGTGCCGCTCGCTCCCACGCGTCCGCCCAGGGTTCGAGAACACGCCAATCGTGCGAATCGGGCTCCGATCGTTCGAACAGACCAGAGCACACCGCGTAGTTGAACGAACGAAGCATTCCGGCCACGTCTCGGAGCGGTGACTGCTTTACCCTTCGGGCTTCGAGTGGGCGCAACGGCTCGCCTTCGAAATCAATGATCATCCATCCGCGCTCCGCCAGCATGACCTGGCCGAGGTGGTAGTCACCATGAATGCGAGTCATATATCCGGCGTCGGCGATGCCACGGAACCCTCCAAGCAACGCCTCTATGGCCGGGCGCCATTCTGCCAGTTCGTTCACTCCGCGTTGGAGGAGCTCCTGAAGTGAAGCTTCGATCCCTTCCGCCCAGCCCTGAAGGTCGCCCTTTCTCACCGCCTGAGGCGCAAACTCGGCATCGGACTCCGCGCGTGCCAGAGCGACGTGCAGGGCGGCCGTAACGTCGCCGAGCTCCTCGAGCTGGTCAAGGATGCGACCGGAGCGCTGCACGATCAGGGACGCCATGTCCTCGGTTGCATCGACGGGGTCGACCTCGTCGTAGACTCGCTTGAGGTTTCCGAGCACCTCCTGCCATCCGTCGGCGCCGTCGATCCATTGTTGGGCAATCGCAAGGTCGATCGTGGCGTCTGTGCCCTGATCTGAGTCGGGTGCACCGGGCCGGTACGCCATCTCCCCAACCTGCGGGGGAACGTGCTCGAAGCCCTCGCTGGTCAACCAGCGGTTCAGTTGGAGATCGGGGTTTGGACCGTTGCCCGGTCGCCGAAAGGCTTTCACGATAATCTCGTCATCCAGGATCACCGACGAGTTGCTCTGCTCGCTCTCGACTGCGCGGATCGACTTGTATCCCAGGGCCGCCGCCGGGTCCAGGCCGGGGCCCGAGAAATGGAAGACGCCATTGCGGCCTCTCAATGTCATGTGCTGCGCCATTGCAAGTCCCAGCGCGCGGAGCCGCTCGATCTCGTCGAACGCGTCACCAATCGATCCGTCTTCATGTAAAAGCAACAGGAGGTTGTACCGGTCCTGACCGCCATCCTCGAACTCAGCCTCGACCACCGCCGTAACAAGCGGGACGCCCCCATCCTCGATGACAGCATGATCAATCATCTTGATCGACGACAACCTACGCTCGCGACCCGAATACCAACGTTGCTCGGGTAACGAGCGGACAAGCTGTTCGGTATCAATCACCAGGCGAACTCTCCGAAATCAACTGAAACCAATAAAAACCATGCCGTACGAAGGTGAGCAGATAAGGCAACTTGCCGATCTGGGGGAACCGCTCCCGCCCCAATAGCTCAACCGGCACCATGCCCTCGTATTCACCCAAGTCTAACTCAGCCGCTTGTGCACGAGCCGACAAATTGTTGACCACCAGCACTATGTCATCGTTCAGCTTCCGCACGTAGGCAAAGATCGCAGGATTGCCGGGGTGCAACATGTGCAAGGACCCCATGCTCAGCACAGGGTGCTGCCTCCTTATCGCCAACATCCGCCTGATCCACTGAAGAAATGAGTATTGGTCCCGCTGCGCACTCTCGACATTCGCCGCCTGGTAGCCGTAGACCGGGTCGAGTAGTACCGGCAGGTACAACTGAGCAAAGTCCGCCCGAGAGAAGCCTGCATTGCGGTCCAACGTCCACTGCATCGGCGTCCGGACGCTGTCCCGGTCGCCAAGGTAGATATTGTCGCCCATCCCCAGCTCGTCCCCGTAGTAGATGATCGGGGTGCCCGGCAGCGACAGCAACATGGCGTGGAAGAGCTCGATCTCCCTGCGAGAGTTCTCGAGCAAAGGGGCCAGCCGCCGGCGAATCCCGAGGTTGACTTTCATCCTGGGATCCTTAGCGTATTCCCCGTACATGTAGTCGCGTTCCTCATCTGTCACCATCTCGAGCGTGAGCTCGTCGTGATTGCGCAGGAAAAGACCCCATTGGCAACTCTCACCGATGTCCGGTGTCTGCTCCAGGATCTCCACGACCGGATATCGGACCTGGCGTCGAGCGGCCATGAACATCCTCGGCATGAGCGGGAAGTGAAACGCCATATGGCACTCGTCCGCATCGCCGAAATAGGCAACCACATCCGCAGGCCATTGATTCGCCTCGGCCAGCAGGACGATGTCCTCGTAATCCTTGTCCACCTCGGAGCGCACTCGTCTCAAGAAGGCATGAGTCTCGGGGAGGTTCTCGCAGCTCGAGCCCTCGCGTTCGAACAAATAGGGCACGGCATCCAGTCTGAAGCCGTCCAATCCGATATCAAGCCAGAACCGAATCACGCTCAGCATTTGAGCCTGCACCTCTTCGTTCGCGTAGTTCAGGTCCGGCTGGTGACTGAAGAAGCGGTGCCAGTAATAAGCGCCTGCGGTGTCATCCCAAGCCCAATTGGACTTCTCCGAATCAACAAAGATGACTCTTGCATCCGGGTAACGTTCGTTGGTATCAGACCACACATACCAGTCTCGCTTGGCGGAGCTCGGGTTGCGCGACTCGAGAAACCAGGGGTGCTGATCCGACGTGTGGTTCATGACAAGATCCGCCACCACGCGGATGCCGCGTTCATGGGCCGCTGCCAGAAACTCGCTGAAGTCGTTTAGCGTCCCGTACTCGGGCATGATCGAATAGAAGTCGGCGATGTCATAGCCGCCGTCGCGCATGGGCGACCCATAGAAGGGCAGCAGCCAGACGCAGTCGATTCCCAGCCATTCCAGGTAGTCGAGCTTGTCCTTCATACCTCTGAAATCGCCGATGCCATCTGCGTTGGCGTCGTAGAAGCTGCGAACATAGACCTCGTAGAAGACGGCGGTCTTGTACCAGATTGGATCGCGCTGGAGGCTGAGCAAACTAGATCTTGACCTGGAAGATGTGGGCAGGCTCGTCGCTGGAGTCGAGCGCAATGTAATGGCTGTGGCCGCTCCACAAATAGGTGGTGTCCTTCACTATGTCGTACACCTCGAACGGCTGTTCCGCTGCGGCGCCCAGGGCGCCGAGGTCGAGTTTGAGAGCTGCCGCCTCCCATCCGAACGGGTTGAGGTTGAGCACCACGAGCAGCGGTTGCTCCCCCGGCGCCGTCTTCGACCAAGCGACGATAGCCTCATTGTCCGCCTCGTGCCATCGAAGGTTGGTGAGCTCGGCCGCAGCCGCATGCTTGTGCCGCACTTCATTCACCAACTTTATGTAAGGTACGAGCGAGTCCGGCGCGCCGAAGTCCCTCGGGCGAAGCTCGTACTTCTCGGAATCCAGATACTCTTCACTGCCTTCGTGCACGGGCACCCTCTCGAACAGCTCGTAGCCCGAATAGATGCCATAGCTCGGGGACAGCAAAGCTGCCAGCACGAGCCGGATCTTGAACGCCGGCGGGCCGCCTTGCTGAAGGTACTCGTGAAGTATGTCCTGGGTATTGGTGAAGAAGTTGGGGCGAAAGTACAGCGCCATGTCGGTGTGAGCAAGCTCGTTCATGTATTCGACAAGCTCGTACTTCGTGTTGCGCCAGGTGAAATAAGTGTATGACTGTGAGAAGCCGAGCTTTGCCAGCACACCCATGACTTTGGGACGGGTGAACGCCTCGGCGAGGAAGATTACGTTCGGGTGCTGTGCCCTGATCTCGTCTATCACCCATTCCCAGAAGGCAAAAGACTTCGTGTGGGGGTTGTCGACCCTGAAGATCTCGACTCCATGTGAGACCCAGAACTCGAGCACCTTCCTCAACTCGTTCCAGAGCCCGT
>JALZIO010000320.1 GCA_030860245.1 Actinomycetota bacterium
GCCCTGATTCTGGCGAGCGAGCCGGTCTTCGCGGGCCTGTTCGCATGGCTGCTGAACGGCGAGATACTGACCGGCGGGGGATGGGTCGGGGCGGGGCTGATCATGGCGGCGATCTTCGGGGTCGAGGTGGTGCCCTACCTGCGGACCCACCGCCCCCTCCCCGAAGGCTGAGCTGGTACAATCGAACATATGTTCTATCCCACAGAGCACACTATCCGGAGGGAGAGGGACTTGGGTGCCCGTGGGTGAGGACCGGCTCTTCGAGCTCGCCCGCAGGACCTTCGACACCCCTCACTTCCGCGGGATCGAGTTCATCGAGGTAGAGGCAAAGTCCATCATCAATCACGTACCGGGCAACTACCTCCCGTTCAACTGGACGATCAACCCATATCGCGGCTGCTCCCATGCGTGCACCTACTGCTTCGCCCGCGTCACCCACACCTACATGGACATGGATGCCGGGCGTGATTTCGAGTCCAAGATCGTGGTGAAGGTCAACGCACCCCAGCTGGTGCGGCGCGAGCTCCGGGCGAAGCGATGGAAGGGCGAGCACATTGCGATGGGGACCGGCACCGACCCCTACCAGCGCGCCGAAGGGCGCTACAAGCTCATGCGGGGGATCATCGGGAATCTGACCGCCTATCGAAATCCGTTCTCGATCCTGACGAAGGGGACGTTGATCCTGCGTGACCTCGATCTGCTGATGGAGGCGGCCTCCGTCACCGAGATCTCAACCGCGTTCTCGATCGGGACACTTGACGAGGACGCCTGGCGCAAGTCGGAGCCGGGCACCCCCCACCCCCGCAAACGAATGGCTGCGGTCAAACGGCTGAACGAGGCCGGAATACCGTGCGGTGTGATGGTGGCGCCGATTCTCCCGGGTATCACCGACGATCCCAAGGGCCTGCGCGAGGTGGTCGTGGCCGCCCTCGACTCCGGCGCCACCCACGTCTCCCCGATCCTCCTGCACCTGCGGCCCGGCGTGAAAGAGGTCTACATGTCGTGGCTCGAAGGCGCGTATCCCGACCTCGTGCCGCGCTACATGTCGATGTACAAGAAGGCATACGCGACCTCAGGCGAGCGGCAGTCGGTGGGCGGCGAGGTTGCGTCGATCCTGCGCTCGCTAGGGGGGGTGAAGTGCCCAGGCGCGCCGAGGCGCCCGCGCGGGGGACCCCGAAGCGTCCCGGGCGCCGTCGGTTCGGAGCAGGAGGTGTCTCCCGAGCAGCTAGAGCTTCTCTGAACCAGCAAGCACTAAGGTTTCGACCATGGGCTCGCAATGGGCAGTCGCCACCAGGGTCGTCGAGTTGCCGCTCAAGGAACGCTTCACCATTGCCAGGGAGAGCTGGGACTCCTCTCAAAATGTCTTCGTCACGGTTCGATGGGGCGATGCCGCAGGCTCCGGCGAGGTGTCACCCGCAGATCGCTGGGGCGAGACCGTCTCATCCGTGGTGGCCGACATTCGGGCGACCAAGCTCGATGAGCTTGCCGGTCCATTCGACCTCGAGGGACTGTCGCTGCTGCTTCCCCCGGGCGCGGCGCGTTGTGCTCTGGACATCGCCCTTCATGATCTCGCTGCGTCGCTTGCGGGCATAAGCGTCGCCGAGCTCCTCGGGGTCGGTGGACGTGTTCTTCCTCCCACCTCGGTGACGATCCCGATTACAGATGCCGGCGCCATGCAGAACCGGGCCCGCTCGCTGTCGGACCATCCGGTTCTGAAGATGAAAGTTGGCTTCGACGGGGACGTCGATGCCGTGCGTGCCGTGAGGGAGGTCTACACCGGCACACTGCGTGTGGATGCCAATGAAGGGTGGCGACCCGACGAAGCCGCCGGTCGGCTGAAGGCGCTCGAGCCGTTCGACATCGAGCTTTGCGAACAACCCATCACGGCCGGGCAGCACAGGGTTCTCAGAGAGCTCACCGATGCATCGGCCATCCCTGTGTTCGCCGACGAAGATGTGGCTGATTCGTCCGATGTCGGGCGACTGGACGGAGTCGTGGACGGAGTGAACCTAAAGCTCCGAAAGGCGGGCGGGATCCGAGCCACCGTCGCAGCAATAGCAACTGCACGGGCCCTCGGGATGAAAGTGATGCTCGGCTGTGACCTCGAGTCGGGGATAGCAGCAACCGCCGAAGCAAACGTCGCCGCGCTCGCCGACCACGCCGACCTGGATGGTCCGCTGCTGCTGCGTTCTGATCCCTGGCCCGGGGTGAGCTACGACAAGGGCATCATGACCCTTCCCCCCGGCCCGGGCCTTGGGGTTGCGGGCACGCCTGTATGAGCTCGAGCACGCCCGGCCGCTCGTGGCTCGTGCTCGCCGACGGCTATCTGATGACGAGGAACGCCAAGACCGCCCACGGGGTCATTCGCTACTCGCAGGATCGCCTTGCCGCCGTGCTCGATCGCGAGCATGCGGGGAAGTCGCTCGCGTCGGTTGCCCCCGAATTGCGGCGTGACGCTCCCATCGTGGGAACCGTCGCAGAGGCACTCGAGCACCGCCCGACCTCGATGCTGCTCGGGGTCGCCACGGCAGGTGGCTGGATCCCCGAGTATTGGCGTGAGTTGGTGGAGGAGGCGATAGAGGCGGGCCTCGAGATCGCCAACGGGCTCCACCGGTTTCTCCGCCGAGACGCCGGTCTGGTCGCTCTCGCCGAGCGGCACGGCGCAACGCTGTGGGACGTACGGGAACCTCCCCCCGACATCGGCTTGTTCTCGGGCAAAGCACTCCAGATTCCTCAGCGCACCGTCCTGACC
>JALZIO010000331.1 GCA_030860245.1 Actinomycetota bacterium
GGACAGCGCCTTGGGCGCCTGGTCGGGGCTAATGCCTACCTGCGGCGGGGTGTATTCGTTGACGCCTTCACCGAGCTGGCTGAAGTAGGAGTTGATCTGCCGGCTCCGCTTGGCGGCAAGGATAACGAGGGTGTACTTGGAATCGACCTTGTCGATCAAGGCTTCGATCTTGGGCTCTATCACTGTGTGAAATCCTTTCCTGGTCTTAACTCCCGTCCAGTATAAGGAGTAGACGCTCCTCCGCCCTGTCTATGGCGTCGTTGACCACGATGTGGTCGTAAAGGCCCTTGTTCTTTACCTCCTCGTAGGCGGCCTTCATCCTCTTGGACAGTGATGGCGGGTCCTCCGTTCCCCGGCCCCGCAGGCGCAGGAACAGGTCGTCGAGCGAGGGGGGCTCGACGAACACGAGAACCGCCTCCGGACGAGCCCTCTTCACCGAGACCGCCCCCTGCACGTCAAGCTCGCAGATGACGTCTCGTCCCTGCGCCAGGGCGCGATCCACGGGTCGCCTCGGAGTCCCGTATTGGTTGCCGTAGACCTCGGCCGACTCCAACAGGTCCCCTCTGTCACGCATGGCCAGGAAGTCGGGCAGCGACACGAACTCGTAGTCGATTCCATGGCGCTCACCGGGGCGCGCCGGGCGGGTGGTGGCCGACACCGAAAGCCAGACATCGGGCCTCCGAGCCAACACCGCGCGCACGACCGTTCCCTTGCCCGCTCCCGAGGGCCCGGAAACGACAAATAGACTGGGGCCTTCAGCGCCGGGCAAGCTCACCCAACAAATGCTCCTTCTGCTTGGTGCCCAACCCGCGCATCCTGCGCGACTCGGAGATCTCGGCGCGCTCCATCAACTTGCGGGCTCTCACCCGGCCGACCCCCGGCAGCGCCTCGAGAACCGAGGACACCCGCATCTTCCCGACCACCGCGTCGTCGGTGCGCTCGAGAAGGTCCGGGAGGCTGATCTTGCCCTTCTTCAACTGCTCTTTGAGCTCGACTCTCTTGCGCCGGGCCAGGGCCGCCTTCTCGAGGGCTTGGCGTCTTTGTTCCTCGGAAAGGGGAGGTGGCAACGGCATTCGGGCATCCTCCTTGGCTCGCTGGCTCGCTCGCTGCCCCGGGATCGTCAACCGATTATGGAACGGTCGGGGCTATCGGGGAAGGCGAGTATAAAAGCGCCGATGGCTTGATGCTTCATTGCACTCTGGATCCCGGTGGCCGGGTTCGCCGGTGCAATGAAGCTCGGAATCCCCTCTAAGTGGGCAGGCGCCTGCTCCCGGGGTCCTGGAGCGGCGCGCCGGATCGGCATTGGGGACACGACGCGGCGTCCCACGAGGTCGCCTCGAGCCGGACGAGCGCCCTGAGCGGGGCCCCCAACAACGGAGACGAACGCGAGTCGCTTCGGTCCACCAGGGCGCCGACGCCCACCGGAACCGCCCCCGCCGCGGCCACCAGATCCACCACCTCGCGCGCCGAGCCACCGGTCGTGACGACGTCTTCGACCACCAGGACTCGCTCGCCCGGGACCAGCCGGAAGCCCCGTCTGAACACCATGCGGCCGTCCACCCGTTCGGCGAAGACGCTGCGAGCCTCCGCAGCAAGGGCGGTCGCCCATCCCAGCACCAGGGCCCCCACGGCGGGGCTGGCGACGACATCGAAGGCGCCGTCGAAACGGGCGGCCAACGCTTGACCGCACCGTTGCGTCGGGACCGGATTCTCGAACAGGCGAAACTTCTGAACGAAGACGTCGGAATGACGCCCGGACGAAAGCCTGAAGTGACCGTGCAGCAGCGCCCCGGTATCGGCCAGCAGGGTGCCCGGGTCGAACCCCAATCACGCCCCCACCGTGGTCGCAAGAGCGCGCGCCGCGGCGCCGGGGTCGGCGGCCCCCGTTATGGGCCTTCCGATCACGAGCAGGTCGGCCCCGTCGGCGAGCGCGGTCTCGGGCGGAAGCGACCGCTTCTGATCTCCGGCCGATGCATCGGGGGGACGGATCCCCGGCACGACCAGCAGGGGCCCTCCCTCCGCCCGGGAGCCGAAACGGCGTCGCAGGCCGGCGATCTCCAGGGGGGAGCACACCAGGCCCGGACATCCCGCCTCGAGCGCGAGCTCGGCAAGCCGGATCACAACCTCGTCGGTGGAACCCGCCATCCCCAGCACCTTCAGCGCCGGCCCGTCCAGGCTGGTGAGCACCGTCACACCAAGGAGCTCGAGCGCCGGACCGGCAGCATCCACCGCCGCCCGCAGCATGTCGCGGCCGCCGGCGGCATGCACAGTGGTGTAGGCAACGGGGAGCCGGGCCACGGCAGCAACCGCGCCGGCAACTTGGTGAGGGATGTCGTGCAGTTTGAGATCGAGGAACACCGGACGCGCAGCAGCTAGCTCCCCGAGGGGGCCGGAGCCCGATCCGACAAACGCCGACAGGCCAACCTTGAATGCGCCCACGCTGGCCGTTGTTGCCGCAACAACCGCTCGGTTCGTGTCGGGGTCGGGCGCATCGAGCGCCACGCATATCGGATTTGCGGGCGGCCTCATCCTTCGAGCTTCAGACAGCCGACCAACTCTGCGACCTCACGCACTCCGTTGCCGGTCATGTAGTCCCGGATGCCGCCGGCCACCTTCACACCGACGCCCGGGTCGGCGAAGTTGGCGGTTCCAACCGCGACGGCAGATGCGCCCGCCATGATGAGCTCGAGCGCGTCGGCAGCAGTCTGCACTCCGCCCTGGCCGATGATCGGCACGTGCGGCCAGATCCGGTGCACCTCGTGGACCGCCCGGACGGCGATGGGTCGAATGGCCGGACCGGACAGTCCGCCCACGCCACCGGCGAGCTTGGGCCGGCGGGTTGCTACATCGATCGCCATGCCGAACACGGTGTTGATCAATGACAGGCCATCGGCGCCTGCCTCGAGGGCGCTCTCTGCGATGTCCGGAATGCTCGTGACGTTGGGAGACAGTTTGGCGAACACCGGTTTGGATTTGAGAACGGCCCTGACACCGCGCACGACCTCGGTGGTCGCTGTTGCCGAGTGCGCAAACATGTTGTTTCGATCATCGAGGTTGGGGCACGAGATATTGAGCTCCACCGCAGCCAGGGAAGTGTTGGCGGCCTCGATACGGTGCGCAACCTTGATGAACTCATCGACACTGTTTCCCGCTATGGAGGCAATGACCGTCGCATCCTGAGCGGTCAACCACGGGAGATCCTCGGTTAGAAAGTGCTCCACTCCTTTGTTCTGGATGCCGATCGCGTTGAGCATGCCGGAGGGTGTCTCGCACATCCGCGGCGTGGGCTTGCCACTCCACGGTGTGAGCGTCATCGACTTGACGATTACGCCTCCGAGGGCTTTGAGATCCACGAACGCCGACGCCTCGCGACCGGCGCCGAAGGTGCCGGACGCGGCCAGAACGGGATTGGCCAGCCTGAGGCTCGCGAGCGTAACGGCGAGCTCGGCCACTAGTTGCCCGGGGGGCCGTGTCCGGCTCCGGCTTCGGGCTGCAGCCCCGCCCTCACCGCGCCCCCGCCCAACGACAGCTCGGACTGGTCCCGGGCGACGTGTTCACGTCCGCTGCTCCAGATCACCTGCGCCCCGTTGAATACCGGGCCCTCGGTGCAGGTGCGCGCATAGACAACGCTCCGCCCGGCGTTCGCCCCCTTGGATCGCCGCTCGCGAAGCGGCATGACACAGGTCATGCAGACCCCGTAGCCGCATGCCATCAGCTCCTCCACGGCAACCTGGACGAACACCTTCTTCTCCATGCAGACCTGCGCGACGGCGGCCAGCATGGGATCGGGTCCGCACGCATACACTACCTCGGTGCCGCATTGATCCATGGTGGCCGCCAGAACATCGGTTACGCGCCCGCTCGTGCCCGCGCTTCCGTCCTCGGTCGTGAGATTGCACACCGACGCCATGCGCCTGAGGTCCATCGCGTTCAGCAGTAGATCAGCGTTGCGCGCACCCAGGACGACGTCTATTCGATGACCGTCCTTGCGCAACCTGTCGGCGAGAAAGAAAAGCGGAGCAGCCCCCACGCCCCCGCCGACGAGCAGGCAGTTGGCCTTTCTCTGTGGGATGGAGAAGCCGACTCCGAGCGGCCCCATTACGTCCACCTTGTCGTGGATGTGCATTGCGGCCAGCTGTCTGGTCCCTGGGCCCCTGAGATCGAACACGATCTCGACCGTGGAGGGCGCACCGCCGCGCTCGTGCACCCGGAAGATCGAGAACGGGCGCCTCAAGATGAAGTCGCGATTGGGACCGCAGGAGACGTTGATGAACTGTCCGGGCTCCACCTGCGCGCCGATCCCCGGCGCCACCAGAGTCAGGGCATGGTAGTGCTCGCCGTATTTCTTGTGGGCAAAAACACCCGCCGCGACCAACGAGGGGCTCATGTGCAGCTTTCCAGATAACTCTGCAGGGAGCGGACTCCGTGCTCGCCCTGGGACAGCGCCTCGATGGCCTGCACTCCGGCCGCCATACCCGCCATCGTCGTTATGCAGGGAACTCCGGCGCGGACTGCTGCGGTGCGTATCTCGTAACCGTCGTTGCGTGCCCCGCGGCCCCAGGGCGTGTTGAAGACCATGTCTATGTCCCCGGCGTAGATCCTTTCGACGATGTTGGGCTCACCGGCGACCTGGGGCTCGGACACCTTTGCCACGCGGCCGACTTCCACGCCTGCACGCTCCAGGACGCCGGCTGTACCACCGGTGGCCATGAGCGTAAAACCCAGCTCCTGGAGTCGTTTGGTGGGCCAGATAACGGCTCGCTTGTCGGTGTTGGCCACCGAGATGAACACCGTTCCCTTCAAGGGCAGATGCACTCCGGCGGCGGCCTCCGCCTTTGCGAAAGCCAGCCCGAAGTCTCGGTCAATGCCCATTACCTCGCCGGTGGAACGCATTTCCGGCCCGAGCACCACGTCCTGGCCGGGAAAGCGTTCGAACGGCAGAACAGCTTCCTTGACGGCAACATGTCGCAGACCCTCGTGCCCGGCGCCTGCGTCCGGCAGCAAACCTTCGGCGCGAAGCTCTTGGAGCGTCGACCCAGTCATCACACGCGCCGCGACCTTGGCAAGCGGAACTCCGGTCGCCTTGGAGATGAAGGGAACCGTGCGCGAGGCGCGTGGGTTGGCCTCGATCACATAGACGGAGTCCCCCTTGAGCGCGAACTGGACATTGATCAGCCCCTTGATTCCCAGGGCGCGGGCAATGGCTTCGGTGGCAGCCATGATCTCGGCGATCTGATCGTCGGCGAGTGTCATCGGGGGGATGACGCAGGCCGAGTCCCCCGAGTGGATGCCCGCTTCTTCGATGTGCTCGAGGACGCCCCCAACGTAGAGCTCGTCCGAGTCGAACACCGCGTCACAATCGATCTCGATAGCACCCTCGAGGAACTTATCGACCAACACCGGCTGATTGGGAGTCACCTCCGCAGCTTCCGACATGTAGCGCTCGAGGGTTCCTTCGTCATAGACGATCGCCATGGCGCGCCCGCCGAGAACATATGAAGGACGCACGAGAACGGGGTAGCCGATCGATTTCGCCACCGCGCTTGCCTGCCGGACCGACCGGGCCATGCCCCCCGGGGGGCTCGCAAGCCGCAGGCCGGCGAGCAGCTCGCCGAACCGCTGCCTGTCCTCGGCCCTGTCGATGGCGTCGAATGAGGTGCCGAGGATCGGAACCCCCGCTTCGGTGAGCCGCCCCGCCAGCTTGAGCGGACTCTGGCCGCCCAACTGCACGATCACACCCTCGGGCCGCTCCCGGCCCACTACGTTCATCACGTCCTCGAAGGTGAGGGGCTCGAAGTAGAGGCGGTC
>JALZIO010000341.1 GCA_030860245.1 Actinomycetota bacterium
CGCACGATTATCGCGTCGACCCCCATCGCTTCGAGCGTCCATGCGGTGTCCTTGAACGATTCGCCTTTGGAGACGCTCGATTTTGCGTCCGCCGAGAAGTTGATGACGTCGGCGGACAGGCGCTTGGCGGCAAGCTCGAACGAGATACGCGTGCGCGTGGAGGCCTCGTAGAAGAGGTTGCATACGGTTCGGCCTCGCAGCGTGGGTAGCTTCTTTATCGGACGATCGGTGACCTGTTGAAGCGATTCGGCGGTGTCGAGGATCTGGGTGATGTCATCGGCGGAGAGCTGATCCATAGACAGCAGATGCTTGATCATCCGTTGGCTCCCCTCCGAACAAGCAACGACCTGTCAATGTGATCCGTGTGTGTCATGAGTAACCTCCGATAACGACGGCGTCTTCTCCGTCAACCTCCTGGACGTGCACCCTGACGACCTCGTCCGCAGAGGTCGGCAGGTTCTTTCCCACGTGGTCCGGACGAATGGGGAGCTCGCGGTGGCCCCGGTCGACCAGCACGGCGAGCCTGATGGCGCGCGGCCGGCCCAGATCGAGAATCGCATCGAACGCCGCGCGAATCGTGCGCCCGGTATAGAGGACGTCATCGACAAGGACCACGACACGGCCGTCCACGTCGACGGGGATTGTCGTGGACTCCAATCTTCTGGGCCCCCTCAAAGCGACATCGTCCCGGTAGAGGCCGACGTCCAGAGCCCCTGAGGGAAGGTCGGCGCCTTCGAATGAGGCGATCGAAGCGGCGATCCTCTCGGCGAGCGGCGCGCCGCGCGTCCTGATACCGACGAGCACGAGGTCGTTCGTCCCCCGGTTGGCTTCGACTATCTCGTGCGCCACGCGCACGAGGGCGCGCCGGATGTCGTCGGGGCCGAAGACATGCGCCTTGACGGTGAAGCGGGAGGCGGTCTCGGCCACTAAAAAACGCCCACCCGGAGGGGGCAGGCGCGCGTTTGGGCTCGTAACATCGTCACTCCCTTTCCGGCCTCACAGGGCCGAGTTAAAGGTCCGTCCGCACGACGTTACACCACAAGCCGCCCCAGACCGGGAGCGTTGGGATGTTGGTGCGATGAATTTCGCGTCGGGATCAGTCTCCCCGCGTCAGTCCTGACGTACCGGTTGATGCACTCCTGCCGGACAGGACCTTAGCGTCGAGGGGCGCGGTAGACGCCTCGGCGATGCTGGGCGCGGTGAATGAGGACAACCCTGTCCTGTTCGAAGATCTCGTAGATGATACGGAACTCGCCTCGTCGGGCCGAGTGCAGCCCTTCCAGCTCTCCCCTTAGCCGCTTCCCAGCGCGCTGAGGATTCTCGGAGATCGAGCCCAGAATCGTCTCCAAAACGGGTGCGCGGATCTTCTCGGGAAGGCGGTTGAGATGCCGGAGCCCTTCCGGCGTGATCTCAACCTCGTAGGGCACCTATAGGTGATCCTTCAGGCGGAGCCGCTTGCCTTCGCTCGCTTCTCGGCGAGATCCCCGAATCGACTCCAAGAGATCCCTATCTTGGAGGATGTCAACAGTCTCCTCCAAGGAAGCCAGGTCCTCAGGATTCATCAACACGGCCGCGGGCCGGCCATTCCGTGTGACGGTTATTCGCTCGTGCTCGCGGAGGACGCGATCAACAAGATCCGAAAGATGCGCTTTGACCTGGGTGAACGGAAGCGTTTCGCTCATAGTGGTCAGTATTCTAACTTAACTAGTCCGGCGGAGGGCCAGGCTTGCGTCTAGATCGCTTGCGTGGCTCGAGACTTACATGGCTCGCCAACATTAGCTGGTGCGCTCAGTACGATGTTCCGATCCTCCCAAGGGTCTCCTCGCTATGCGCTGCACTGGATGAGCTCGAGCCGGCGAAGACTCACCCACCGAGCGTCGCAGAGGACGACGTGATCGAGAAACCGTAGCCCCACGGGCCGGGCCGCCCGGTCGATCTCGTTCGTGACCCGGACATCTTCTGGGCTCGGCCGCGGGTCCCCGCCCGGATGGGTGTGGGCCACGCCGAAGGCCAGCCCGTCGTGACGCAGGACGGTCGCCAGCACATCGCGTGGCTGCATCAGGCAGCGGTCTGCTCCTCCACACGAGAGCCTCTCCACCCGGATCAGCCTGTTGGCTCCGTTTACCACCACGACGAAGGCCTCCTCCCGATTCGGCATAACGATGTGAGGGCGCACGTTCGCGGCGATGTCCTCCGGCCCGCCGATCCTCCGGGAAGATGGGCCCGCGGTCCTTATCCTCCGTCCGATCTCAAAGGCCGCAAGGAGCGAGGCGACCTTGGCAGTGCCCAGGTCCACCGTCCTGGACAACTCCTCTGGGGAGGCCGAGGCGAGCCGTTCGAAAGACCCGTGGGAGGCCAGAAGCTCCTCCGCCACGTAGATAGCGTTGCGGCTTGGGCCTCCGCTGCGGATCACCAGGGCCAAGAGCTCGGCCTCGCGCAGGGCCGCGGCCCCCGTCCTGAGCAGGCGCTCGCGCGGCCGGTCGCCCGCCGGGAGGTCCGCAACCTTGATGGTCATGGGATGAGGTTAGGGGCTGGGTGAGACGGGTTCCCTCTTCAGCCTCGAGGGCGAGGACCGATATTCGTCGCCCTAGTTACCATTGCTCCACCGGAACACGAAATCGGAGGGAATGAACCACAACCAGCTCGTCACCTTCATCTGGGGCGTTGCGGACCTGATCCGCGATGTGTTCCGGCGCGGCAAGTACCAGGACGTGATCCTTCCCTTCACCGTGCTGCGAAGGCTCGACTGCGTGCTAGCCCCCACCAGACAAGCCGTTCTCGAAGAGGAGCACCGGCTCGGCGAGAAAGGCCTTGCCAACAAGGACCATCTGCTCCGAAGGGCCTCCGGGTTCGCCTTTTACAACACTTCCAAGTTCGACTTCGCCAGCATCGCCGCAGATGCTCCCAACGTCCGGGACAACCTGCTCAACTTCATGTCGGGATTCTCGCCCAACATGCGGGAGGTCCTCGAGCGCTTCGAGTTCCCGGGGACCATTCGCCGGCTCGACGAGACCGGGCTTCTGTTCAAGGTCGTCGAGCGCTTCAGGGCCGTCGACCTCCATCCCCACGCCGTCGACAACACGACGATGGGCACCGTCTTCGAGGAGCTGATCCGCAAGTTCAACGAGGCCCTCAACGAGAATCCCGGCGAGCACTTCACCCCTCGGGATGTCGTGCGCCTCATGGTCGAGCTGCTGCTGGCGGGGGAAAGCGAGCGCCTCAGCGCGCCCGGGCGCAACTTCACCATCTGCGACCCGTGTTGCGGCACCGGCGGCATGCTCACTATCGCCAAGGATCACATCGCAGACGTCAGCCCACGGACCGAGGTCTTCCTTTTCGGCCAGGAGGTAAACCCGGAGACCTACGCCGTGTGCAAGTCCGACCTGTTCATGAAGTCCGAGAAGGGGAAGGACGCCGAACGCATCGCCTTCGGGAGCACGCTCTCGAACGACCGCCACGCGGGGGCGGAGTTCGACTACCTGATCGCCAATCCGCCCTACGGCAAGGACTGGAAGCGCGACGAGGAGGC
>JALZIO010000036.1 GCA_030860245.1 Actinomycetota bacterium
CCTCTACCTCGGCACCATGTTCCTCGAAACGAGCCCGGGCGAACTCCTCGTCTCCCCAAGAACCCGCGTTATCCAATCCCGCCGGAGTGGGTGGCCCGTACTCGACCGAGAGCTTGAACGTCTGCCCGGTGAATCCGTCCCCGGCCCACGAAGTGAAGCCGACAAGCCCACCGGGCCTCGTCACTCGCAGCATCTCCTCTGCCACCTTAGAGGCGCGCGGTGCGAACATCGCGCCGAACACCGACGTCACAACATCGAAACGATCCTCCTCGAACTGAAGATCCTCAGCGTCGGCGATCGCCCACTCGATGGCGAGTCCCTCTTGCGTCGTACGCTCGCGACCGATCTCGATCAGTTCGGGGGTGAGGTCGCTCGCCACCACCGTGGCTCCACGGCGCGCCGCTTCTAGGGCGAGGTTCCCGGTACCCGCTCCGACATCCAGAACTTTCGTTCCAGGTCCTATGCCACATGCGTCCGCGAGAGCGACCGATGCCGGCGCAAGAAAGTTCGCCACCTCCGAGTAGTTCCCGAGGGCCCACACCTGGCGCTGACGATCCTTGATCTCCTGCGCTGCCTCGCTCATCGTTCCCTCCCGGTTCGGTGATGACGAACCGACGCTACAGGAGAGCAAGCCCGACCGCTAGGGAGCTGTTGCAGCAACCTCGGTGCGGTTTCTCGTCGCGATGATGACGCCAACCAGGATCAGGACGGCGCCGCTCAGCTGCACGACCGAAGGAACTTCGTCTAGCACCACCCGGGCTAAAACCATCGCGCCCACCGGCTGCAGCAGCAGGATCACGGACGTGACGGCAGCAGGGAGCCTGGGGAGCGACACCGAGATGAGCAGCCAACCTGCGACCTGTGCGGCGAGAGCTAAGGCAGCGAGCCAGCCATGGCTCGCCCACGTCGCGGGGGCCTCAAGCTGCCCCACCAGCGCCCCGTAGATCGCCGAGGCGACCGCGGCCACGGCGGTCGCGTGGAACAGCGGCCCTGCCCCCCGCCGGAGCTCCTTCGCACCTTGCCTCAGCACCAGGATGAAGACGGCATAGGCGATCGAGGTTAGGGCGCCGTAGACAGCGCCGGCCACGGGATTCTCTCCGTAAGCCTCTGCCCCGAAGACGCCGGATATCAAGGTGACGCCGACCAGCACTATGGGTACGGCGATGAAGAGACCCCGGTTCGGCCTCTCCGACAGAAGAGCCCACGCGGCGAAACCCACGATCAGAACCTGCAGGTTCCCGAGCACCGTGGCCAGACCCGCTCCTACCGCTGCGATGGCGTGGTGCCAGAGGACTAGGTCGAGGCCGAAAAAGATCCCCGCGATCCAAGCAAGCCGGCGCGCCCTTTTCGGCAACGGCCCGAAACGCCGGTCTTCCCAAAGGGCGAGGAGGCCGAGGAGAGGAAGCGCATAGAGGCAGCGGAAGACCGCGACCGTGACGGGGGAGGCGTCCGACAGACGAACGAGAACAGCTGAAGACGCGATGCACAAAGCCCCTGCTGCAGCCGTCAGGACTGGATTGTCACCAAGCATCCCCAGCCGCGTCCGAGGCGCGGCATCCTGGGCGACCTCGTCCTCGAGGATCAAAGCGTTCGTCTAACCGGGATCAAGCGCCGGGCGAGGGGTATTGCTTCTGGAGCAGGTAATCGAAAACCTTGTCGGGAAGAACGCGCCGCACGCCCAACAGGATCCATGCCCCCGCGGTCACCGGATAGCGCGTACGCGGCCTCTTCGCGCCCATGGCGCGGGCTATGACCTTGGCCACGGAGTCCGGTCCGGACGCAGCGTTCGCCAGCTTTCCGCTGTAAGCGCCATCGATCTTGAGCATCACGCTCTGATTGAAGAAACCATAGGGACCATCGTCCTCTGCTGAGTTGTCAACGGTCGAGATCGCGGTACCGCCGAACTCGGTCTTGATCAGGCCGGGTTCGATCACGATCACGTTGATACCGAACGGCGCGACCTCGAACCGCAAAGCATCGGACAGCGCCTCAACTGCGTGCTTACTCGCGTGATAGAAACCGCCGCCGGGAAAGGTGAGTTTCCCTCCCATGGAACTGAGGTTGACGATCTTGCCCCAGCCTTGCCTGCGCATCCCCGGAAGCACCAACTGGGTGAGGCCGACGAGGCCGAAGAAGTTGGTCTCGAACTGCGCCCGAGCCTCCTCTAGGGAAACGGTTTCGATTGCGCCGTGCAATCCATAGCCGGCGTTGTTGATCAGGGCGCCGACCGCTCCCTCTGCCCTCTCGATAGCAGCAACGGCGGAAGCTCTCGAATCAGCATCGGTGACGTCGAGCTGCAACAACTTGCACCCATCCGCTGCCAGGTCTGCGATGGATCCCGGGTTCCGGGCACTGGCATAGACGCGCCAGCCTTTTTTCGCCAGCCGCAAGGCGGTGGCGCGCCCGATGCCGGAGGAGCATCCGGTGATGAGAACGGCTTTGGAGACGGTGGTCGACATCCGGTGGACCCTACGC
>JALZIO010000071.1 GCA_030860245.1 Actinomycetota bacterium
CGGTGCTGCTGCTGCCCGAGAACCTGTTCTTCAACACCAGCGCGCCGGGCATCGTGCTCGTGGTCAATGCCGCCAAGGCGCATCCCGGCGAGATACTGCTGATCAACGCATCCAAGAGCTTCGAAAAGGGCCGGCCCAAGAACCGCCTAACCGACGAACACATCTCGATGATCGCCGACGTCTACGGCGCGTGGAAGCAAGAGGAGGGCCTGTCCGAGGTGATCGCGACCGCGGAGGCGGTGCGCAACGACTACAACCTCTCCCCGAGCCGCTACGTAGCAACCGACGAGCAGGAGGACATCATGCCGCTGGAAGATGCAGTGGTGCTACTAGCCGAAGCCGAAGAAGAATTAGCCGGGGCCGATGAAGAGCTTGACGAGGTGCTGATGCGTCTAGGGTTTAGACGACCAGATGGGTGACCACGGCTTGCTCGTAAAGCACGACAATTGGCCGACGGCGTGGCAAGTACGCTCCTTGGGGGAGTGCCTAGTACGGTTGAATAACGGGTTGACCCGACGTCCCAAGGAATCCCCTCCCGGCTTCCCTGTCAGTCGCATTCAGACCCTGACTGATTCCGGGATCAATCCGGCAGGCGTCCGGTACCTCGAAGAGCTCAGCCCAAGAGAAATGAGCATGTATCTCCTCGACGTTGGCGACATACTTTTTAGCCACATTAATAGCGAGCCACAACTCGGTCGTGCGGTTCTCTACACAGGTAAGCCTAGGCAACTTATTCATGGAATGAATCTTCTTCGCCTATCTGTTGATTCCAGCATTCTTGATGCCCGCTTCTTGGAGTACTTGCTGCGTTGGTATCGATATCAGCATGCGTTCGTTAAGCTGGCGGGACGGGCAGTGGGGCAGTCATCAATAAATCAAGGGAGATTGCGACAGCTCAGGATCCCCGTGCCTTCAGGGTCCGAGCAGCGCGCTATAGCGAATGTTCTTCACGCCGTCCAACGGGCCAAGGAGCAGACGGAACAGGTTATCGCCGCCGCCCGAGAACTGAAGCGAAGCCTGATCGAAGAACTCCTGAGCCGCGGCGTCACTCTTAAAGAGAACACCGGGCATGACAAGACGGCCCATATAGGCATGAAACCCGATCAAGGCTGGACCGTGATGGCACTGGGCGATGTGACCGAGCCACCACAGTACGGTTACACAGCTACGGCAACTGAAGAACCTGTCGGGCCGCGGTTCCTCCGCATCACCGACATACAAGATGGACATGTCAAATGGGCTACGGTTCCCTTCTGCAACTGTGACGAACAGGCCCGCAAGCGCCTATCGCTCTCCTCAGGCGATCTCTTGATCGCACGGATTGGAGCAACCACGGGCAAGAGCTTTCTTGTTGTCGAATCCCCACGGGACGCGGTGTTTGCATCCTATTTGATCCGGATTAGGCCGAAGGACAAGCTGGATGCCGTCTATCTCTCTTACTTTACACAATCCAGCTTTTACTGGTCTCAAATCAACTCTCAAAAAGGCGGGAGGCTGAAGGTTGGTGTCAATGCCCCGATACTTCGCGAACTCCGTCTGCCGTTGCCGCCACTGACCAAGCAGCGCGAGATCGCCGGAGTCCTTTTCGCGGTAGACCGCAAGATCGGCGCGGAGGAGGAGCGGCGGGAGGGCCTTGAGCAACTCTTTAGGACCCTTCTCCACGAGCTCATGACCGGCCGCATCCGGCTCACTGACTGGCCGGAGGTGGCGTGACGGACACCGGCGCGACGCTTGCCGATGACGTTCTTCAAGACATCGTTCGGCGCATCGTCGAGATTGCCGATCCCGTGAAGGTCGTGTTGTTCGGCTCGGCGGCCCGGGGCCAGATGGGGCCCGACAGCGACGCCGACTTTCTCGTCATCGTCGACCCCGGGGCGCGTCGGCGGCTCGACATCGCCGGAGACATCTACGGGAACATGAGCGGAGTACGGCAAGCCAAAGACATCGTGGTCGTCACCACCGAAGACGTCGAGCGCTACAGGGACTCCTGGGACCTGGTCATCTACCCGGCCCTGCATGAGGGGCTGGTCGTCTATGAACGACCGTGACCTGCCCGCCGACGACCCACGCGACTGGCTCAGCCGGGCGCGCAGCGATCTCAAGCTGGCCAACGCCGAGATTTCTGGAGTCCTTCTCGAAGACTTCTGTCTTCACGCACAACAGGGTGCGGAGAAGGCGCTCAAAGGCCTGCTGATCGCCCTCGGAGTGCGGGCTCCCTACACCCACGACCAGTACGTGGAAGCTCTTGCCGTGGCCTCGGCGGTTGTCCTTTGGGTCGAGCAAGAGCTGGGGTCCCGGAGTGGCTGATCCTGCGAGCGAAGCAGGAGTAGTCCAAGCGCCCCTCGTTCGCTACGCCACGGAAGCCGGGTGGGAGTACGTCCCCCGCGCCGAGGCTCTGCGGTTGCGGCGCGGCGAGACGGGCCTCGTCCTCCACGAGGTCCTCGTCGAGCGGCTTCAAAAGCTCAATCCCGGAGTGGTGGATCTCGGCGGCGCCGAAGAGGTCGTCGCCCGGCTCATCCGGGTGCGACCGACGATCGAAGGCAACCTCGACGCGTGGGAGTTCCTCAAGGGGCTCAAGACGGTCTTCGTCGCCGCCGACCGGCGGGAGCGCAACCTCCGGCTGCTGGACCCGGAACATCCCGGGACCAACAGCTTCCACGTGACCGACGAATTGCGTTACACCAGCGGCACGCACACCGTTCGCGCCGACGTCGTGTTTTTCATCAACGGAGTTCCCGTCATCATCGTCGAGACCAAGGCTGCAACGCGTCAGAGTGGCATCGCCGAGGCGCTGGATCAGCTCCACCGCTATCACCGTGAAGCCCCCGAGCTGCTCGCTCTCATGCAGCTGCAAGTGCTCACACAGCTCGCCCACTTCCATTACGGCGCGACCTGGAACACGTCCCGCAAGGCGCTGTTCAACTGGAAAGACGAAGCCGCGGGCAGCTACGAGGACCTCGTCAAGAGCTTCATCGAACCGGCTCGCGTGCTGCGGCTTATAACCGACTTCATCCTGTTCACCCGCAGCGACGAGGAGCTCACCAAAGTCGTTCTGCGCCCCCATCAGATGAGCGCTGCCCAGGGCGTCCTCGACCGCGCCGGCGATCCGGACAAACGGCGTGGGCTGGTCTGGCATACGCAGGGATCCGGCAAGACCTACACGATGATTACCGCGGCCAAGAAGATCATCGAAGACGCTCGGTTCGCCAACCCGACCGTGTTGATACTGGTCGACCGCAACGAGCTCGAGGCGCAGCTGTTCTCAAACCTCGAAGCCGCCGGCGTCGCGGCGGTGGAGGTGGCGGGCAGCAAGAGGCACCTGCGTGACCTCCTTGCCGGCGACCGGCGCGGGCTGATCGTGTCGATGATCCACAAGTTCGACGACGTGCCCGCAAACATCAACACCCGGAGCAATTTCTTCGTCCTGGTCGACGAGGCTCACCGTACGACCGGGGGAGACCTGGGCAACTTTCTGATGGGGGCGCTTCCGAACGCCACCTACATCGGTTTCACCGGCACCCCCATCGACCGGAGCGCGCACGGCAAGGGGACCTTCAAGGTCTTTGGGGTCGACGACCCCGAGCGCCGCTACCTCGACAAGTATTCGATTCGCGAATCCATCGAGGACGGCACCACGGTGCCGCTCCACTACCGCCTGGCTCCGAACGAGCTGCGCGTCGATCGCGACGTGTTGGAAGCGGAGTTCTTGGATCTTGCCGAGGCAGAGGGGGTGAGCGATGTCGAAGAGCTGAACCGCGTCCTGGACCGCGCGGTCAACCTCAAGAACCTGCTCAAGAATCCCCAGCGGATCGACCGGGTTGCCAAATTCGTGGCCCGGCACTTCAGGGAGACGGTCGAGCCGATGGGCTTCAAGGCGTTCCTGGTCGCCGTGGATCGCGAGGCGTGCGTCCGTTACAAGGAGGCGCTCGATGAGCACCTGCCGGAGAGCGCGACCGCGGTCGTGGTCAGCCATGCCCACAACGATCCCGAAGATCTCGCCCGGTACCATCTCGCCGACGACGCCGAAAGGCAGGTCCGTAAGGACTTCCGCAACCCGGGGAAGCCGCCGAAGATCCTGATCGTCACGGAGAAGCTCCTGACCGGGTACGACGCTCCGGTCCTCTATGCGATGTATCTGGACAAGCCCATGCGGGACCACGTCCTGCTCCAGGCCATCGCCCGGGTCAACCGGCCGTTTGAAGACTCAGGCGGCGCGCGCAAGCCCGCCGGGTTCGTGCTCGACTTCGTCGGCATCTTCGAGAAGCTCGAGAAGGCTCTGGCGTTCGACTCACGCGACGTGGCGGGCGTGCTCCAGAACCTCGACGTGTTGAAGGACCACTTCAAGGTGATGATGGGTGACTCAACCACCTACCTCGATATCGGAGCGGGGCTCGAAGACGACAAGCACGCGGAGGCGGTGCTCGCCCGATTCACCGAGCGCGCCGAGCGGGAGCGCTTCTACAAGTATTTCCGCGAGCTCGAAGAGACCTACGAGATCCTTTCGCCGGACCGGTTCCTGCGCCCCTACATCGAGGACTTCTCCCGCATAGCAGCCGTGTACCGCTTGTTGCGATCGTCATTCGAGCAGGTCGAGGTCGACCGCTCCTTCTACCGCAAGACGGCCCTGCTGGTGCAGGAGCAGACGCGAAGCGGGGTCATCCGGCCACCGGAGGAGATCTATGAGCTCGGCGAGGACGCGCTCGCAAAGATAGAAAAACTGAAGAAGCCCGACCTGGTCAAGGTCTTCAACCTCCTCAAGCTGATCAACAAGGCGGTCAAGGAGAAGGGCCGCGACGCTCCTTATCTGATCCCGATCGGCGACCGCGCCGAGGCGGTGATCAATGCCTATCAGGAGCGCCAGATGTCCACTCAGCAAGCGTTGGAGCAGCTCCAGCTTGCCTTGGATGAGATCGAGGAGGCAGATCGCAAGCAAGAGGAGACGGGACTATCGACCGAGGGATTGACGGGGCTCCTGCTCCTCCAAGAGGATGGCGTGGACAAGACGCTCGAGGTCGCCACCGAGATGGCGGGCGCGTTCGCTGCTTGGCCCCACTGGCGGCGCAGCGAAGAGCATGAACGAGAGCTGCGGAGGGCACTGTACAAGGCGGTGCTCAAGACGGGAAGCGGCCACACGGGAGTCGTGGACAGGCTCCTCGAGATCCTCAAGAAGGGATCGGCGTGAGCTCTGCGGAACTGTCGACCGATGCCTTCAAGCTCGAGGTCCAGGGTTGGGCGGAGCGCATCGGCGTGTCGCCGTCGGAGATTCACGTGCGGCCGATGGCGCGCAAATGGGGAAGCTGCTCGACGACCGGGAGAGTGAGCTTCAGCACTGACCTTCTCGACCAACCGGAGGCAACCCGGACCGAGGTCATCATCCACGAGTTGTTGCATCTGAAGGTTCCCAACCACGGCCCTTTGTTCCGCGGACTGGAACGCGCCTACATCGCCGGCCGCACGACCACTACGCACTGACCACCAACCCGTCTTCTCGCCAAACCGCTAAGCTGCACGCTTACTCACTAGGATTCCGGGAGGGCGGTCCTTATGGCGCGCATGCTGGCAGGCGTGGTGGTCTCGATGCTCATGATTGCCTCGCTGACCGGAGCGGCTGCAGGTCCGGCGCGCCGGCAGTCGACCATCCCAACGCCCGGGCCGACTCTTTCGATTGCCGACCGCCTCGCCGACCGGCGCTACGTCGCCACCGGTCCGCGCGCCTACGTCGTTGGTACCGAGGACGGGCGCTTCCCGGCCATGGGCTTCCATACCAGAGGCGAGATGGGCGGCATATGGAGCCCCCCGATCAAGCTGCTCGACGGCCTCTGGTTCGGCATAGACGACACCTGGATCGGCCCGGCCACGCGTTTCACCAGCGGCTACGGCTACGTGAGCATGGACCTGCCGGGCACCGATTCTCTCGATATCCGGCGGGTCGACTTCGTGCCCGGCGGGCGGCGCGCCGTGCTGGTGGGCCTCGAGTTCACCGCGCCGGACGCAGCACAGAGCTTCACGCTCAAAGTGGACGCCCACTCCGAGCTCATGGGCGCCTACCCGTGGGGCGAGACCGATCCTT
>JALZIO010000196.1 GCA_030860245.1 Actinomycetota bacterium
CAGATAGCCCACACGCCCAATGACCTGCTACTATGATCGCTCGAGCCCATGGGCTGGCTTGGCGGATATATCCCCCAGCCCTAACCGGGAAGCACTGCAGAAGGGACGGAAACAGGCGCGCATGGCGCTGCTCAAAGAGGAGAAAACGCAGCTAATCGAAGAAAACGCCCGGGGCGAGGGCGACACCGGTTCCCCCGAGGTGCAGGTGGCTGTGTTGAGCCGCCAGATCAGCCAGTTGACCGAGCACCTGCGAACGCACCCGAAAGACCATCATTCGCGACGCGGACTGCTCAGGATGGTGGGTCGCCGCCGACGCTTACTGGCATACCTGAGACGCGAGGACGTCGAACGTTATCGTGCGCTCATCTCCAAGTTGGGTCTTCGCCGGTAGCGTGGTTCTCCTGCGATCCTCGGACGAGCACCTTTTTCTTGTCGAACGGGTGATCGAGAGAAAGGAGAGCCCCGGCCTCGATCCCAACTGATCAAACCCGGAGAGGACAGCCACCGGTCGATGTTCAGTCGCAAGCCCGTCCGAAGCTCCATTGTGAGTCTCGGCGGACTTACCACTGAAAATCGGCCGGCTCCTCTCCTCCAACACCGTTTAGGGCGACGCACAGCGCGCGCCCACGAGCTCCATTAGGAGGAACCAACAAATGGCTAGACCAATGAACCCAGACTCAAGCGCCGTAGAGCGAACCATCGGGGACCAGACTGTAAAGCTGGAGACCGGCAGGGTTGCCGGCCAGGCTGACGGCGCAGTGATTGCGTCGACGGGAGAAACCATGCTGCTGGCCACCGCAACTTCTTCCGCACCGCGCGGGGATGGGGACTTTTTTCCCTTGACCGTCGATGTGGAAGAGCGGATGTACGCGGCGGGCAAGATACCCGGCGGATTCTTTCGCAGAGAGGGCAAGTCCTCTGAGAAGGCGACGCTCCAAGCCCGCCTCATCGACCGCCCGATGCGTCCATCGTTCCCGTCGGGCTTTCGCAACGAGGTCCACTGCGTCGTCACCATCCTCGCTGTGGACAACCAGAACCCAACCGACATCCTCGCCATCAATGCGGTGTCCGCCGCGCTGGCGCTTTCTCCGATGCCCTTCCAGGGCCCGGTTGGGGCGGTCCGGCTGTCTCACATCGGCGGATCCTGGGCTGCCAATGCGACATACGAGGAGCGCGAGGAAGAGACCATCGAGCTGGTGATTGCAGGACGCAAGAACTCCACCGGCGAAATCGACATCATGATGATCGAGTCGGCCGCTTCCGAAGAGTGCTTCGATTTGATCGCGGCCGGCGCCACTGCGCCCGATGAGCGGCTTCTCGCCGAGGGCATAGAGGCGGCCAAGGGCTACATCGCCGAGGTTATCGCTGCCCAGGAGGAGCTCGCCGGACTGGTCGACGTGACCAAAGGGACCGTTGATGGAGAACAGCCCGACTTCGCGCTGCTGGTCGACTACACCGATGAGATTTTCGAGCATGTGAAAGCTGAAAGTGAATCAGAGGTGCGCGAGGCCATCGCTATAACCAACAAAGGCGAGCGCCGCAGCCGCCTCGCCCTCATAACTGACGCAGTTACCGAAAGACTTGCCGAGGAGTTTCCCGAGAAGGTTCACATGATCAAGCCGGCGCTGCGTGCGTTGACCAAGGACCTCGTTCGCAGGCGGATTGTCGACGATAATGTACGGCTCGACGGCCGCAGCACCGACGAGGTGCGGCCGATCTGGGTGCAGACCGGAATCGTCCCAAGGGTCCATGGAAGTGCGCTTTTCACCCGGGGCGAAACCCAGGCCCTGTCCGTTGCCACCCTGGGCATGCAGCGAATGGAGCAGATGATCGACGACCTCTCCATGGACGAACGTAAGCGCTATATGCACCATTACAATTTTCCGCCTTACTCCACCGGCGAGGCCGGCTTCATGCGGGGCCCAAAGCGCCGGGACATCGGTCACGGTGCGCTTGCTGAGAAATCCCTGCTTCCCGTCATCCCCTCGAAAGAGGACTTTCCGTACGCGCTGCGCGTCGTTTCCGAGATCCTGTCGTCCAACGGTTCCACATCGATGGCCAGCGTGTGCGGATCTTCGCTCGCTCTTATGGACGCGGGCGTGCCGATCCGGGGTGGCGAGCATGTGGGTGGAGTCGCCATGGGTCTTATCGCCGAAGGGGACAACTACGTCACGTTGACAGACATCCTCGGGGATGAGGACGCGTTCGGCGACATGGACTTCAAAGTCGCCGGTACTAATGAGGTCGTGACCGCTTTGCAGCTGGATACGAAGATCTCGGGGATTCCGGCCCATGTTCTCGGGGAGGCTCTGCAGGCTGCCCGCAAGGCGCGCTTGCATATCATCTCGGAGATGAACAAGGGACTCGAGTCACCCAGGCCGGAGCTCGCTCCCTACGCACCTCGGGTCGTGTCCCTGAAGGTTCCGGTCGACAAGATCGGCGAGGTGATCGGACCAAAGGGTAAGAACATCAACATGATCACCGCAACCACCGGTGTCGAGATCGACATCGATGACGATGGCACCGTTCGCATCGGCTCGGGTGATTCGGAGTCGGCGCAGCAGGCCGCCAAGCTCATCGAGGATTTGGTCGACCCGCGGCTTCCCGAGGTTGGCGAAAGGATTCTCGGGACCGTGGTCAAGATCATGCCTTTTGGAGCATTCGTCAATATCGCACCGGGACGGGATGGGCTCGTCCACATTTCCAAGCTGGGTGAGGGCCGAATCGAACGCGTCGAGGACGCGGTCAATGCCGGCGATCAGATCGAGGTCGAGATAACCGAGGTGGACCGTCAGGGCCGTATCTCCCTGACGCCGGTGGCGTGGCTCGATCGCAAGGTGGCTCAAGGCCAGTCGATCGAGGAAGCCCGTGCGTCGGCCGTGGGCGGTGGCGGAGGCGACAGAGGCCCGCGCCGGGACGGTGGTCGGGACCGTGGACGTGGCCGTCCAGGAGAGCGTGGTCCTCGGGAGTCATCGAGCTCGGGTGGACCACGACGCGAGAGAGCGCCGCGCCGTGACGAAGGCGCATAGGCGCACGCGGCGTTGACCTTTTCCCGTAGCACATTGGATTCGGGAATCACGGTTGTCACCGAGCGGATGAACGAAGTCCGCTCGGCGACGGTTGGGTTCTGGTTTGACGTTGGATCCCGTGATGAGTCCACCGAGCTCGCTGGGACGTCGCACTTCTTGGAGCACCTGTTGTTCAAAGGCACGCCTAGTCGCACGGCCAAGGACATCGCCGACGGCTTTGACGCGGTGGGCGGTGAGGTCAACGCATTCACGGGCAAGGAGTACACGTGCTACTACGCCCGCGTGCTCGATGACGATCTCGAGATGGCGACAGAAGTGCTTTGCGACATGATCACGAGCTCTTCCATCGAATCCGATGAGTTCGAATCGGAGCGCGGTGTCATTCTCGAAGAGATAGCGATGCATGAAGACACCCCCGACGAGCTGGTGCACGATCTCTTTTACAGATCGGTGTGGCGGGACCATCCACTTGGCCGTCCTGTGCTCGGCTCCAACGAGAGTATCGGGGCGGTTAGCCGGGATCGTGTCGTCGACTACTGGCATCGGAGGTATTCGCCGGTGAATCTTGTCGTTGCTGCTGCCGGACACCTGGATCATGACTCTTTCGCAGGGCGGGTCGAGAAGCTGTTCAAGGGGCGGGGCGAAGGCCGGACCGACCGCACTGCAGATCCACCCGCTCTGTCGCGCATTGCCAATGTGTTTACGCGCTCCACTGAACAGGCGCACATAGTTCTCGGTACCGAAGGCCTGGCGCGCGACGACGAGGATCGGTATGCGCTGGCGGTGATCGACACGGTTCTCGGGGGCGGGATGTCCTCACGCCTCTTCCAGGAGGTTCGTGAGAAACGCGGCCTTGCCTACTCGGTCTACTCATATCGGTCTCTGTTTGCGGGCAGCGGGACATTTGCCGTTTACGCCGGCACCACGCCGCAGAATGCCGAGCAGGTCCTGGACATCGTGCAAACGGAGATCAACTCCATAGTGAACGACGGCATCACAGAAGCCGAGCTGGGACGGGCGAAGGGCCATCTGAGAGGTTCACTCGTGCTGTCGGCGGAGGACGCAGGCAGCAGAATGAACCGCCTTGCCAGACAGCAGCTCACCACCGGCGAGATCCTTTCGGTGAGCGAGATCATCGACAAATTCGACGTGCTGACGATGGACGACATTCGACGGGTTGCGAAGGACGTTCTCGGTTCCGGACCGTTCGGAATCACCGTGATAGGGCCGTTCGACGAAGGCGCCTTCGACCGCTACGCCGCGTGACGCGCGTCGGGGTGATCGGAGCGGGGGGCCGGATGGGATCGCTCGTCTGCAGGGCTGTGGAGGACGACGCCGATCTCGAACTTGTGGCGCGCCTGCATCGGGGTGACCCTCTGGATCTACTCACCCGCAACCGCGTCGAGGCGGCAGTGGATTTCACCGTCCCCGATGCCGTGCGAGGCAACGTCATGTGGTGCCTGAAGAACGACATACACGCGGTCGTCGGGACATCGGGGCTTAGCTCGAGTGACCTCGGCGATATCGAGCGCGCCACTCGAAGTTCGGCTGCACGGGTGCTGGTGGCGCCCAACTTCGCACTCGGCGCGGTGCTCATGATGGTGTTCGCTCAACGAGCCGCACGCTACTTCGGGCGCGCCGAGATAGTCGAACGACATCACGACAAGAAGCTCGATGCGCCGTCCGGGACCTCGCTGAGGACTGCCGCGCTGATGGCGGCGGAACACGTTGGGGTGGCGGCCGCTCCCGGGGA
>JALZIO010000109.1 GCA_030860245.1 Actinomycetota bacterium
GTTCGGCCCGCTACTGGCGCTCGGTGGCGGCGCGCGCCCATGCGACCGCAGCCGGGTCGCCGGCCGGGCCGGTACACGTCAACGCCGCCTTCCGGGAGCCACTCGTCCCTTTCGATGACGACCTGCCGCCGCCCGGCGGACTCGGGGGCCGGGAGGGCGGCACGCCGTGGACCCGGGTGCGGCGGGCTCCCCCGGCACCGGCGGCGGACGATGTCGGGTGGCTGGCCGGCGAGATTGCAGGTGCGGCCAGAGGCCTCGTGGTTGCGGGCGACTGCGACGTCGACCCCGGCCCGGTGTTGGCGCTGGCGGAGAAGGCCGGCTGGCCTGTCCTGGCCGATCCCCTGTCGGGCCTTCGCTCCGGCGAGCTTGCAATCTCGGCCTATGACGCGCTCCTGCGCAACGAAGCCTGGGCGAACGACCATCGCCCGGATGTAGTGCTGCGGGTGGGGAAGCTCGGGACGTCGAGGGCGCTGACAACGCTGGTATCCGGTGCGGGGCGCGAGGTCGTCATCGATGCCGACGGGATGTGGCTGGACGCGGAGCGCTCGGCCGAGACCCTGCTGATCGCCGACCCCGCGTCGGTCTGCCTTCAGGTCTGCGGAGCGCTTCCGGGCCGCTCGCAATCTAACTGGCTGGAAGGGTGGAGGCGCGCCGAGAAGTGCGCCCGGGACGCCATCGACGGGTTGCTGGACCTCGACGACGATGTCAGCGAGCCTCGCACCGCACGGGACCTCGCCGGCCTGCTCCCCGATGGAGCAACGCTCGTCGTGGCGTCGAGCATGCCGGTGCGCGACCTCGACTGGTATATGCGTCCCCGTCGCGGACTGCGCGTGCTGGGGAACCGCGGCGCCAACGGCATCGACGGCTTCGTGTCGACAACTCTCGGTATCGCGCTTGCGTCCTCGCGGCCCACCGTCGGGCTGGCGGGGGACCTTTCGCTTCTACACGACCAGAACGGGCTGATGCTCCGGGGCGTTGAGCCGGTGGATGCGGTGTTCGTGGTGATCAACAATGACGGTGGCGGGATCTTCTCCTTCCTGCCCCAGGCGCGGTTGCCCGAGCACTTCGAGCAGCTCTTCGGCACTCCGCACGGACTCAGCCTGGAGGCCCTCGCCGGGCTGTACGGATGCGGGCACAACCGCGTCGAGCGAGCCTCTGAGCTGACCCCGGTGGTTGCCGCGGCCATGGAGCAAGGCGACGTCCATGTAGTCGAGGTGCGCACGGATCGCGCCGCCAACGTGACTATTCACAGGCGCCTGAACCAGGCGGTGTCGGACGCTCTGAAAAAAGAGCAGGGCCAGTAGAGACCTGCCGTGATCTTCGCCGAGTGGGTGGAGACTGTGGGCGTTATCGCGTCTCTTACCCACTCGGCCTCAGGCGGGCGGTGCGCTACCATTGCCGACGCCCGTTCCTCAGTCCGGAGGTGAGCCCGTGAAGGTCCTCTACGTTTCCAGTGTGGGAACCTCCGATGCGACCACCGCCTCCATCCCCTTCCACCTCGCGGCCAATGGTTCGGTCGAGGTAGGCCAGGACGCAGGGGTAATCGTGGTCGGCCACGGCGCGGACCTGATCGCCGGGGACGCGTGGAAAAGCGTCGAGGGGATCGGCGTCCCGCCTCTCAAGGATCTGGTACAGAAACTTCGGGATCACGCGATTCCCGTCTACGTCTGAAAGGCGTGTGCGGTTGCCCGTGGGGCGACCGACGACAACCTCGGTGCGGTCGGAGGAACGTGGATCACACCGCCCGAGCTGGCCGAGCGGATCACCGAAGCCGACCGGGTTCTTACCTTCTAAGGGTCTTTTCGCGCCGCGCCGCGACTATCCCCTCGCGACCTGCGAGTGCCGCGAGATAAGGCCACTCCCGAGCTACGACCTCTCAACCAAAGAGGGCGAACCCTTCGGGGCACAACGATTCGAAATCCGTGGGGGCCTCGCTATCTCTATGGACCAGCAGCTTGAGCAGAATCCGAACCACCCACTACTCAAAGGGATGGGACACCCTAACGGCGCGATGGCGTTCCTGTGTGTGCCCCTCGGCATGCCGGCCCCCCAGCGACGAGATGGACAGGCCCAGGAGGATGAGCCCCACCCCGCCGAGCTGAACCCAGGAAGGTGACTCGCCCAATAGCACCACGCCCAGCGCGACGGTTTCGACCGGCTGCAGCGTCAGCATCAGCGAGGTTGTCAACGCCTGCAGGCGCGGGAGTGAAACGGAGATGAGAAGCCACCCCAGCACCTGCGATGTAAGCGCCAAGGCCACAAGCCAGCCGTGGGCCGGCCATGTTGGCATGAGGTCGAGCCCGCCCGTCGCCAATCCTGCAACCGCCGAGCACACGGTGCCACTCAGAGTCGCATCGAAGAGCGGCCCGGCGGGGCGCCGGACGTCCTGGTTTCCTCTCCGCAGCACCAGGATGAAGATCGAATAGGAGAGCCCGGTGCCAACCCCGTACGCCACACCGGCAATCGGATCGTCACCGTAGGCGCCTGCGCCCACCACCCCGGAGATCAACACGACACCGGTAAACAC
>JALZIO010000117.1 GCA_030860245.1 Actinomycetota bacterium
CGACACCGAAGGGACTGCCCATGGCCGCTGCGATGGCGCGTCCAGCGGAGGTACGTCCCACCCCATCTTTACGCCCGCCGACACCGGCCCATGAACCTTCCTGGAGCCGCCCAACCGCCGTACGCACGTATGCGGGGGGGATGGTCGCGTGGGCGTCGATCCGCACGAGCCATCGGCCGCGGGCATGACCGAGGGCCAGGTTGAGGGACGAGGGGATGTTGTGCCGTGGGTTGTGCAGCAACTCGATCCGCGGATCGCCAGCCATCCGCGCTTGGACGACGCCGACGGTCCCGTCCGTCGACCCCCCGTCCACAACCACGATCTGAAGGGCGGGGTAGTCCTGGTTGCTGATCGAGTCCAGGCAACGACCGAGGAAGAACTCTTCCTCGAGAGCCGGAATCACAACGGTGACGAGTTCCTCTGCGGGCATTTTCCCTCACCTCGGGCATCTTCCCACCAGCAGTCAGCCGGCAAGAGGCTTGGACATCACCGTAGTCGCTTGCCCAAGAGGATCCGGGGTCCGCCTCCCACGCGAGCGAACGGGGCGCAGCCCAAAACGTCCATTCTTATCACGCAGCGTATGCGTACTGTTACACTGTGTGATAAAGACGTGGTTCGTATGGTGGGAGTTCTGCCTCTTCGATCGGATTCATCCCAACCGCACTCAGCCAGAAGAGGTCAACCACACATGAACGCTCTCACTCGACGCAATTTTCTCCGAACTGGCCTCGCGGCGGCCGCGTTCGGCGCCACCGGAAGCTTGATGGCCCCCGGCTCGGCGTTCGGAAGCTTGATGACTCCCGCCTCGGCGCGCCGCCGCGCGGCAACAGCTCCATTCACCGCCTACAGCGGCGACTCGTTCTTCAAGAGCAGCGTGATCGGCGCCCCCGTAGCAGAGGAGCGCACCGCGGCGTTCAGGTCGTTCATGAAGGCACATCCAGATCAGCGTGACTACGCATATCCGCAGATCAAGGGGGTTGGCGGCAACGCCTGGGGCACGGCCTACGCCATGGGAACCCGCACCGATCCGATCTGGAGGCTCACCGGAGTCGTGCCCAGCAAGTGTGCATCACTGAAGACGGAGGGCTTCCACGCGCCCAGCTGGTTGGGACAGATGCTGACCGGCACCAGCGACTCCCCGTTCTGCGTGATAGACGTAGCCTTCGGATTCACCATGTTCGCTGCCAACGCGGTGGTCGTGGGCGACCGGCTGATCAAGGTATCTTCGGCGGGCAAGACCCACCACTCGTCCAACGGACTTCACCACAAGAACCCACGTAGCGACGACCAGCGCAACTTCACCAGTCGAGGTCGGATCAGCGATGCCATGGTGATCCGGCGTGACCTCGTCGACTATGGCATCGAAAATCAGACAGACCTCGGGCACGTCCTGCAGATCTTCTTGGTCGAGACCCGGACCGCTGACGGTTTTTGCCACCCCATGGTAGGGGAGGAGGGCGGCAAGTACGGCTTCGGCGCGGAAGGTGAGCGCATCGCCATCGCGCCTGGGGTGAACCTGACCAAGCGGGGGCTATCGCCGGCGGCTCTGGTCATTGCCCGAACCTTGAAGAACTATGGCTGCTACTTCGGCGACAACGCGGGATCAGGCTCTTCGTTGAAGGCCGAGCAGGAGACCAAGGCCCGCCCGGTCTGGAACGGCTTGTTGGACCGGAACTCGCTGGAGGGCCTCACCTGGGACGACTTCGTGGTTTTGCCAAAGGGCTGGTAGGCCAGCCACCGTACATCTACCGTGGATGTGTGAGCATCCCGCGTCGAGTGGAACGGCTCCGCCATCACGCCCGTCGGCCGTTGGCGCGCACCCCCTACCTGTGGGATGCGACGATGATTGTTCGAGGGAGCAAGCGCATCACGTTGGCTCGTCCCGGCACGGCCGTCGTGATCGACGGCTTCCCCCGTTCGGGCAACACCTTCAGCGTGGCAGCCTTCGTCATCTCAAACGGCCGGGAGGTCCACATCGGACGGCACCTGCATGGGGCCCCGCATGTGCTCCGCGCGGTTCGACTGGGCCTGCCCACAATCGTGCTCATCCGCCATCCCGCCGACGCCGTGTCGTCGTACCTCCTGCGACGCCCCGCCCTGACGCCGGACGACGCACTCTTGGAGTATCTCGACTTCTACCGCACGGCGTGGCACGCTCACGACGGATTCGTGGTGGGTCTCTTCGACCAGGTCGTGACTGACTTCGGGACAGTTGTCAGGAGAGTCAACCGGCACTTTGGTACGTCGTTCGTGCCGTACGAGCCGACCGAGGAGAACGAGGCGGCAGCCTTCGGTCTCGTGGAGGAGATGAACCGACTCGAGTGCCGGGGAGAGATCATCGAGACGCATGTCGGCAGGCCATCGCCACATCGGGCTCAACGCAAGACACAGATCCGACTGACTGAGCAGCCCAGGACGTTGGCGCTGCTGCGACAGGCAGAGGAACTCTACGACCGATACGCCGCCCTGGACGCCTCAGCATCAGACCCTTCCCGCAATCCCTTCGGATGCGGGACGTGAGAGTCGGCCAAGAGGTGCTGGAGCGGCCCCACTGCCTCAGCACATGAGCATAGGTGTGGTAAAGGTGGATCCTCCGGCGCTGGGCAGACCCCGGTTCAGCGGGCGGCATGCTGTCGCGACGGCATGCGTTATGGGCGACCTCGACTTGGTTGCTCCTCTTGCGAGTGCGGGGGTCAAGTGCGCTGTTGTAGCGCCACCTGGCGATCCCGCGCGGTATTCCCGCAAGGTGGACGTCGTTGGCTGGGCGGATCCACAAGAAGAACCTGATGCCCTGCTTGAGCTGTTGCTGCAGTACGGATTCGCGCAATCGGCGAAGCCGGTACTCTATTTCCAGTCCGACGAGTATGCTCTGTTCGTGTCACGGCACCGACAGGAGTTAGCAGCGGCCTACCGGGTCATTGTTACCGACGAAGCGCTCATGGTAAACCTCCTCGACAAACTACGGTTTCGCGGGCTGGCTGACCAGTTAGGACTTCCGGTACCGCGCAGCCAACTATTGAATCCGATGTCGGTCGGGGCATGGAGTGAAATCGATCTGACCTTTCCCTTACTCATCAAACCTGCGAGCCGAAGTGAGAAAAGATGGGTAGATTTGGAACCCGCTCGTAAAGCTATTAGAGTGGATTCGGTAAAGGATCTGGAAGGCCTGTGGTCACAGTTGGTCACGTTCGGCCGTAGTGTCCTGCTCCAAGAATTGGTCCCGGGGCCGGAGACCCGCATCGAGTCCTACCATACGTACGTCGACGAACATGGAGATGTAATCGCAGAATTCACGGGCAGGAAGCTGCGGACTAAGCCCATGGAATTCGGACGAAGCACAGCCATTGTGATTACAGACGCGTCCGATATCAAGGAACTTGGACGGGCCATTACCGCCAAGCTAGAGCTTCACGGGGTCGCGAAGTTGGACTTCAAACGGGACGCTGATAACGCCCTTTGGCTGCTTGAGGTGAACCCTCGTTACACCCTGTGGTGTCATCCGGCGGCACGCGCCGGAGTGAACATTCCGGCGCTGGTATGGGCTGACCTCACGGGGCACTCCGCACGGCAGGTCTCGGATTTTACGCCAGGCATCAGGTGGTTTAGTCCATGGGACCTGCAGGCAGCGCGTTTGCACGGGTGGTCGCTTTCGCGGTGGCTGATGTGGGCGTGGCGATGCGAAACGCGATCGATGATGGACTGGAACGACCCCCAGCCCTTCGTGCGTTTGTGCGCGCAGCGTGTAAGACGTTTCCGACGGCGTGATAGGCGACGATGAGGCGGAGTGCCTTTGCCTGTCGAGGTGCCTCGTGCGCTTCGGAGTGATCTCGGACGTCCACGGTAATCTGCACGCCCTGCGTGCGACGGTGAGCCACCTGCGCCGCCAGGGGGTCGATGGTTGGCTTTCTGTCGGGGACCTTATCGGCTACGGTCCCCACCCGAATGAGTGTGTCGAGATGCTTGCGGAGCTGGGGGCTGCAGGAGTGGCTGGAAACCACGAATTGATCGCGCTCGGTGAGCTCTCGGGTGTTTCGTCCAGCGAACGCGCCCGTCGTAGTCACCGTTGGACTGCAGCCGAGTTGCACGAGGACGTTGTTGCCTACCTTGCGGGCCTGCCACGGCGTGTGGAGATAGCCGGCGGCGTCCTCTTGACCCACGGCTCCCTCGACGACCCGGAGGAGTACGTGAACACCGTCACCAAAGCGACCCACCAACTGGCCCAGCTCGCTCGAGAGCATCCCACGGCAAGACTCCTCGTACTGGGGAACACCCATCGCCAACAGCTGTGCTCGGAACGCGGAGGAAGCCTTTCGACTAGGTCCGGGTCGACAATCCGACTCGATGTCTTTCAGCGTCACTTGGCCAACCCCGGCAGCGTGGGCCAGTCGCGCCAGTGGGAATGGCCGCCGCCGGCACGAGCGATGGTGTTGGATGTGAACGAGATGACTGTAGAGTTTCACCGGATCCCCTACGATGTTCGTGCGGGTCGGCTCGAGCTCGCGCGCCACGGTCTGCCCTATCGATCACTGCAGGCTCCGCCGCCGCTGCGCTCCGTCGCGAGCCGGCGGCTCCGTAGAGTCGTGTACGCGCTAAAGCGCCGGCCGTAGGG
>JALZIO010000122.1 GCA_030860245.1 Actinomycetota bacterium
GGCGTGATCATAGGCATGTGCGTCGTGCTCTTCTATGCGGTCATGGGCGGGATGAAGGGGATCACCTGGACCCAAGTGGCCCAGTACACGGTTCTGATCATCGCCTACCTCATCCCCGCGTGGGCCATCGCGGCGAGGCTTACCGACTTCCCAATTCCCCAGGTCAGCTTCGGAGAGATCGCGACCACACTCGACCAACTTCAGATCGACTTTGGGTTGAATGAGTACACCGCACCGTTCACGAATAGACCGATGCAGGACGTCTTCTTCGTAACACTGGCCCTGATGGTCGGGACGGCCGGGTTACCCCACATCATCGTGCGGTTCTACACCACACCATCGGTGAGGGCGGCTCGTTACTCGGCGGGCTGGGCGCTGCTGTTCATCGCGCTCCTCTACACCACCGCCCCCGCAGTTGCGGTCTTCGCCAAGACGAACCTTCTCCAGGACGTCGCCAACCAGCCCTGGAGTGAACGTCCAGACTGGGTGCGAAACTGGGAAGCCACGGGGCTGATGGCGTTCGAGGACGCCAATGACAACGGAGTAGTCGACAGCATCACATCGAATCCAGACACGACACCGGGTGAGTTGATCGTGAGCCCGGACATCATGGTGCTCGCCAATCCCGAGATCGCCGGGCTTCCCGCCCCGATTGTGGGACTCGTTGCTGCGGGAGGGTTGGCAGCGGCCCTGTCGACCGCCTCGGGGTTGCTCTTGGTAATCGGTTCGTCCATCGGGCACGACCTCTATTACAAGCGCTTCAGACCAGAGGCGACCGAGAAGCAACGGCTTGCGGCGGGACGCATTGCGATCGCGGGCGCCGTCCTGGTCGCCGGTTACTTCGGAGTGAATCCCCCGGGGTTCGTTGGTCAGGTGGTGGCTTTCGCCTTCGGCCTTGCCGCTGCGTCGTTCTTCCCGATCATCGTGTTGGGCATCTTTTGGAAGCGAACCAACGCGGCCGGCGCGATGTCCGGCATGGTCACCGGTTTGACGCTCACGGCTCTGTACATGTGGTTGACGCTTTACGGAGGCATGGAGCCCTGGTTTGGAATTTCGCCCGAGGGCATCGGAGCTATCGGAGCCGTAATCAACTTCGCAGTGACGATCACGGTTTCGAAGAGAACGGCTCCACCGTCGGAGGAGATCCAGCTGCTGATCGAGGAGGTACGCCATCCCCGCCTCGGTGGCGAAGCGGTGCGCCTGCCCGACTCGGAGCGGGTGTCGAGCGGCCGGAGCTGAATGAGACGACCTCGCGGGTAGTTCCCGCATGACAAAGAGGCCCCCGTTTCCGGGGGCCTCTTGCGGGGGGTCGTGGTGGTCAGGCGCAGTTCGGCCAGCGGCTTCCTTCACCCGCTGCAATCAGACGCGCAGCGGTGCGGGACTGGGCGCTCGCGTCCCAGATCGAGCCGTACCCGTAAGCACCCCACGTCTGCTCGTCGAACTGGAACAGGCCGTGGTAGCCGGCCTCGTTGTAAGCGCTCGGGTCCAGTCCCGACTCGCACGAGGCAACCCCAATCAAGTAACCGGGATCGAGACCGAACTCAGTCGCCGCCGTGCCGATGATCTCTTCGATCGAGCCGGCCGGAGCGACGGGGGCGGCCTCAACCGGTTCCTCCGTCTCGGCCGGAGTGGGCTTGGGCTCGGGCTTGACGGGCTTCTCGCGCTTCTTGAAGACCTCTCGCCGAAACCTCACGATCGAGGCGTGACTGTCGCTCGCCTCCACGCCCTTGCCGGGCTTCGTCTCGGTCGGCGGCGAGTCGGCCCCGAACACGCCCAGGGCGTTGAGGGGGCCCAGTCCGGCCGGGATGCCGATTAGCAACGACGCCGCCGTTGCCAGCACAGACACGCTCAGACGGCGTTTCAATCGTTCGCGCCTGCTGGCGCGCGGACCGAAGAAAGTTCGCTTCACGTACTTGCCTCCTAATGGCTTGTTCTGGCGGAGGCCGCATTGAGGCCACCAGCCGCGAGGCCAGGGCTGCTCGAAATAGAGCGGTGACTGCTTCCCTGAGCTCGTCCGGGATGTGTGGTGCCCGCAACTCCCGGAGTGTGTTCCTGGTGAGCTATCGGCATGGATTGCCAATTGCGGAGGATTTAAACTCCTGCAAGCGGATGTGAAAGGGTTCACAAGACCGGTGTTTGGGCTGGTCAGAGGCTCGAGGTGGGGCTTGGCTACAATAAAACGACCATTTCTTTGTGGTGAGTGGGGAGGGCTGGGGCGGCTATATCCTCCTCGGCATGAAGAAAGCGCTGATCACGGGGGTCACGGGGCAGGACGGCTCCTACCTCGCGGAGTTGCTCCTGACCAAGGGATACGAGGTCCACGGGCTCATCCGACGGGCCTCGTCGTTCAACACCCACCGCCTCGACCCCATCTACCGGGATCCCCACGAGAGCGACGTGCGCTTTTTCATGCACTACGGGGACCTGTCGGATTCGGGGTCGCTCGTGAATCTCGTTCGCAACCTCGAGCCGGAAGAGATCTACCACCTGGGGGCCCAGAGCCACGTCAAGGTCAGCTTCGAGATCCCCGAGTACACGGCGGACGCGACCGCGATGGGCACGGTTCGCATTCTGGAGGCCATCCGCTCGTCCGGCGTCGACACGCGCTTCTACCAGGCGGGCTCGTCCGAGATGT
>JALZIO010000123.1 GCA_030860245.1 Actinomycetota bacterium
CAGGAGTACGCGATCAAGCGCGGGGACATAATCACCGTCGACGGTGAGCCTGTTGCAGTGAGCCAGCCCACGACCGGACGGCTCAAATACCGGCGCACCTATCCGGGAGGAGAGCTCTACGGCCACCTCACCGGCTTCTATTCCATCCTCTACGGAACCTCTCGCATCGAAGCCAGTTACGACGACCAGTTACTGGGCGAGAGCGGCGTCATCACCATGCAGGACGTGCAGGACCGTTTCCTTGGCTCGGGACTGAAAGGTGACGACGTCCGTCTAACAGTCCATTCGCAGTTACAGGAGGTCGCCAGAGAGGCACTCGGAGACAACCGCGGCGCGGTGGTCGCTCTTGATCCGAACACCGGCGATGTCAGAGCGATGTGGAGCAATCCCTCCTACGACCCGACCCCTCTAGCATCCCATGATGGTGACGTCGCAAGAGAGTACCGAAAGTCGCTCGACCCCAATTCGATCGACTCTCCGCTGGTTAGCCGGTCAACTTCGAGGAGTTACCCGCCGGGCTCCACCTTCAAAATCGTCACGGCTTCGGCTGCGCTCCAGTCCGATGAGTACAACCCTCAGTCCACCTTCCCAGACCCCCAGGCTCTGGATCTCCCTCTCACCGACGACACCCTCACCAACTTTAGCAACACCGCATGCACGGGGACAGGCGAGATCGATCTGTTCACCGCCGTGACGGTTTCATGCGACACCACATTCGCCATCCTGGGGCTCGACATCCCCGAGGAAATTCAGGCCAACGCCGGTGAATATGGCTTCAACGCGCCGATCCCCTTCGACGTGTCGACGGAAGCGAGCCAAGTTCCCCCGGTGCCCGACGACGAGGAGCCGCTCAGGGCGTTTGCCGGCATAGGCCAAGGCAACGTCGCCGCCACTCCACTGCAGATGGCGCTGGTTGCAGCAGGGGTGGCAAACGGCGGCGAAGTCCCCCGGCCGCGCCTTGTCAAAGAGGTGATCTCCCCATCAGGCGAGATCGTGGACAGCTTTCCCCCCGAAACCATCGGTTCGCCGTTGGCGGCGGCCAACGCAAGCGCGATCACCGACATGATGGTGTCCGCTGTGGCCGACCCGTCTGGAACCGGAGGGGCCGCGCAGATTCCGGATGTGGCGGTCGCAGGCAAGACCGGCACGGCACAGACGGTCGAGGGCACGAACCCACACACCTGGTTCATCTGCTTTGCACCTGCAGACGATCCTCAGCTGGCGGTGGCCGTGATCGTGGAGAATGGCGGCACCTTCGGTTCCGAAGCAACAGGGGGAGCAGTCGCGGCCCCCATTGCGAAGGCCGTACTCGACGCCGATCGGGCGGTTCAAGGATGGTAGTGGCGGAACCGGAGGCCGGCCAGTGTGTTAATCGGCACGCCGTGGAAAATGAACTCGTGGACACTCAATCACAAGGCGCACACCATAGGCCCGAAGGGGTGGTGACCTATGAACACTCCTAATCGCACGGCCTTTGGCGGACGTTACGAGGTGATCGAGCGGGCGGGCGCAGGCGGAATGGCCGAGGTGTACCGCGCCCGTGACGAGTTGTTGGGTCGTGAAGTGGCGGTCAAGGTCTTGAGCGAACGATTTTCCCGGGACCGGGCTTTCGTCGAACGCTTTCGCCGCGAAGCCCAGGCCGTTGCCAATCTCAACCATCCCAACATCGTCTCGCTCTACGACTTTGGTTCCGACGACTCGACCTACTACATCGTGATGGAATACATCGACGGGCGCGCCCTCGAAGACATCGTTCGCGATGATGGGCCCCTGCTGCCCGAACGGGCCGCTGAGATCACCGGTGATGTTGCGCGGGCCCTGCAGCGAGCCCACAAGGCAGGCCTCATCCATCGCGACATCAAGCCGAGCAACATCATGATGACCTCCTCGGGGGAGGTGAAGGTCACCGACTTCGGCATCGTCAGAGCCTTGAGCAACGACGGAGAGCAGACCATGACTCAGGCCGGAATGGTGATCGGCACGGCCGCCTATCTTTCTCCTGAGCAGGCGCAGGGGAAAACCCTCGACGCACGCTCGGACGTGTACTCCCTGGGAGTTGTCCTCTACGAGGTGCTGACCGGGGGGGTGCCGTTCAAAGGTGACACCCCGCTCTCGGTGGCCTACAAGCACGTGCGAGAGCACGCTGCCCCGCCATCGTCGATCAATCCCGACGTGCCCGACGGGCTCGACGCAATTGTCATGAAGGCGATGGCCAAGAATCCGGATAACCGATACGACAGTGCAGCCGAGATGGCCGAGGATCTCGACCGCTTTCGGGCCGGTCACAAGGTCCACGCAACGCCTCTGCTTGCGACCAGCGCAGCCACGGTGGTGTCGGCGCCCCGTGGAGACACCGAGGTGCTCCCGGCCGACGCGCCGCCGGAGCCCCGAGCCGGATCCCGGCGCCCCGGGCTGTACGTGGCCGCGGCCCTGGTAGGACTCGCACTGATAGCCCTGCTTGCCTACCTGCTGTCGAGCAACTTCTTCGACGGAGGTGGAGGTGGAGGTGCCCCCCGGGTGCGTGTGCCCGGTGTCGAGGGATTGGACGTCGCCCAGGCGAAGGCCAATCTGGAGGACTTCCGTCTCGAGGCAAGCGTCGAGAGGACGAGGGACGAGGCGCCGGCCGGGCAGGTGACCTCCCAGGATCCCGAAGGCGGCACCCGGGTCGAACGGGGTTTCACCGTCGCCCTCACGGTTTCACGCGGACCGGCACCTTCGATCGTCCCGGAGCTCGTGGGCCTCACCCTGGACGACGCCGAAACCGCCCTGGAGGACGAGGGCCTGGTACTCGGCGTCCCGACCGAAGAGCCGAGCGACGAGTTCAACGATGGCATCGTCTCGGACCAGTCGCCCGATGCGGGCGACAAAGTAGAGGAGGGCTCGTCGGTGGACGTGACGGTATCGAGCGGATCGGATCTGGTCGAGGTTCCGGAAGTGGAAGGCCTCTCCGAGGCCGACGCAGTGGCCGACATCCGGGACGCCGGCCTGGTCCCTTCGGCCACGCCGGTGACGGACGATACCGAAGCCGAAACCGTCATCTCGCAGGATCCGGACGCAGGCGATGAGGTCGAGTCCGGGTCGACGGTCACCATCGAAGTCTCTACGGGGCCCGAGGATGACCCGACACCCACGGAGGGCGGAGCGGAGCTCCGCAGCCTGATCGGAGCCGACGGCGACGAGGTCGAGGAGGCCCTGGAGGATCAGGGCATCCAAGTGGAGCAGGTCGACGCCGAGCAGGGGGCCTGCACCGGCCCGCCGGGGACGGTCTGCAGCCAGGATCCCGCTCCCGGAACCATCGTCAACCAAGGGGACACCGTGACGATCTTCGTGCTCGCGAAGGGAAAGCCCGAGAAGTCCGAGGGCGAGGACGACGACGACTAGGAGGCGCTCCGCTCGTCCAGGCGCTCCGGGCGCCTGCGGGCCCCCTCCAGGAAGTTGGCGAGCAACTGGGGTCCGGCCGGAGTCAGCACCGATTCGGGGTGGAACTGGACCCCCTCGACCGGGAGGTTCCGGTGTCTGAGGGCCATCACGGTGCCGTCGTCACTCCTGGCGGTCATCTCGAGCGCTTCGGGAAAGAAGCCGGGCTCGATCGCGAGCGAGTGATACCGGGTGGCGACGAAGGGGGACGGCAAACCGGCCAGCACACCGGCGCCGTCGTGTTCGACTGAGGACGTCTTCCCATGTTGGGGACCGACAGGGGCACGCGAGATGACCCCTCCGTAGGCCGCTCCGATGCACTGGTGACCGAGGCAGACGCCGAGAAGCGGAATCCGTGCGCCGAACCGCTTGATGGCCTCGATCGACACACCGGCCTCTTCTGGGGTTCCCGGTCCCGGCGAGATGACGACCGCATCCGGGTCGAGCGCCTCCAACTCCTCCACCGAGGCGTCGTTTCTTACCACGACGGGCTCGGCCCCCAACGCACCAAAGGCCTGGGCGAGGTTGTAGACGAACGAGTCGAAATTGTCGACGAGCAGAAGCCTCACAGACGAGATGGTAGTTGCAGACACCCGCCGAGCCGACACCTAGAGTGAGAAGGTGGACGGCCACGGGGAGATACGTGTTCGGGACGCTGAGGTCGACGACCAGCCCGAGCTCGCGCGCCTGTACATCGAGTTGAGGCAGCATCACCGCCTCCTGGAAGCCCGAAGCCCCCGCTACGAACTGGGAGACCTCGTCTGGGAGTTGGAGGCGCGCAGGGCGCTCCAGGACCCAGATATCCGCCTGCTGGTGGCAGAGAGCGAGGACGAGGGCATCGTCGGCTTCGCCAGATTGTCGCTCGAGGAGAAGGTCTGGGGCATCTCGTGCGAAGTCCACACCTTGGTGGTGGAGGAAGCGAGCAGGAGCTCCGGGGTCGGGGGGCGTTTGATGGATGCGGCCGAAAATTGGGCCGTGGCCGAAGGCGCCAAGGGCATTCGGGTCAATGTGCTGCTCCAGAATGCCGGAGCGCGTGCCTTCTACGAACGAGAGGGCTATCTGCCGATTGCCCTCCGCTACGGAAAGTCGCTGACTCCCGGCGAGTAGGAGTTCGGTCGTCTGGACGCGCTACTATCTGCGCTCATGCCCAAGAGCCGATCGAAGAGAAAAACCACCCAGCCGCCTCCAAAGCCCAAGCCGAAACAGTCTCCCGCTTGGGTCGGCATTCTGTTCTTCATCCTGTTGGGTCTGGGGGTGCTCCTGATAATCGTCAACTATCTGGGCCTCCTCCCCGGAGGAACCCAGTCGATCTGGCTGTTCGCGGGCCTCGGCTCTATGGCGGCCGCTTTCATACTCGCCACGCAGTGGCACTAAGGTCGGTAGGCGCTCCGAAGACGCTACCGTCTAGGTGTGATCGAGGCTCTAATAACACCCGTGTCATTCGTCCACATCTGTGGACAACTCTGTGGAAACTCGCGCCGGTGATGGTTGCGGCGTCAATCCTGCTGGCCGCGGTGCTCCTTTTGGGCTCCAGCTACGGCTTCTGGCGCGCCGTGCTGGGGGTTTCAATGTTCATCGGCATCTTGCTTTTCGGCTGGAGTTACTGGAGGAACATCGGGCTGTCCCCGCCGGAGCCCGAGCTGACCGACGTCAGTGAGTACGGCCTCAAGTACGTCTGCACGATGTGCGGGCTCGAGCTCAAAGTCGAGGTGGCCGCCAAGGATCGCGCCCCGCGACATTGCACGGAGGAAATGGAGCTGGTACGGACCGGTGGCCGCCCACCTTTTCGCCCGATCTAGCGGCGCACTACGCTGAAAAGAGGAGGTACGGAATGGCCGTCAGGTTTCTTTCCGCAGAATGGGCAGTCGCGGTCGAGCATGCGATGAACTCCTCTTCTGACTTCACGAACGCGGCAAGCGGCAACAACGCGCGCTTGCAGCAAGTTGTCACCGAAACTCCCGAAGGGGAAGACACCAGGTATTACTTCGTGCTCGAAGGGGGAAGCGCCCAGCTCGGGCTGGGAGAGCTCGTCGATCCCGACGCTACGATCACCCAGAGTTACAGCACCGCAGTCGCAATCAACAAGCGCGAGCTTCCCATTGTTGGTGCGTTCATGCAGGGCCATCTCAAAGTTACCGGCAACACCATGAAGCTGCTACAGCTAGGAGGTGTCGTCGGCGCCATGGTGCAGGCGATAAGCAGCGTCGACGTGCATTACGAGACCTCGTGAGACTCTGTTGGTCTGCTCTACGGCTTGCACGCCCACGGCGACCAGTCCCTGCCGCTCGCAACAAAGTAGCGATGCGCAGAACGCGCCTGCTTGCGCGCGCTAGGCCCGTGTCCATAAGTTGCTCGCTCGGTTGATCCCATTTGAAAAATCCCGAGGTACTCTCCGTTCACCGCACGCGTATTGAAGCCAGACTCGCAGGCAGCAACTCGAATGGCCTGGCGTTCTCTCCAATTCGGCCCCCACGCCTTTCTGATCTGATGCTTGACACCTGCTTGTGCAACCAGCGGGGCTGCAACGACAAGCACGATGGCAATAACACATAACAATCCAGTGCGTACGCGGCTAGGCTTTCGCATAGCCAACCACCTCCCATGAATAGTCCGTCCAACAAAAAACGGCCCCCACGGCCGCAGCCGGCGACTCTAAGCGCCCTTGGTGGAACGGTCAAGAGTTAATGCACAAGTATTCGAACTTCCTGTCTAGCACCCGCAGCGCGAGCAACACCGGGTGCTGTTATCTGACAACAGAAAGGATTGGCCTATAGAGATAGGATGACGGCATCTTTAGGTGTTGGGAGAGGGAAAAGCCAGCCTCAATGATGCAAGCGTCCTAAGGGGAGCGTGGTGGGGGTACCGCATCACTAAGAGAGCCCTCCGCCCGCAACCGGTAGCCCATCCCTCGTACGCTCGTAATGAGGCTTCCGCCCAGCTTTCTTCGCAAGTAGCCGACGTACACGTCGACGATGTTGGAACCGGGCTCGTAGTCATAGCCCCACACATGGCTGAGCAACTGCTCGCGAGTCAAGACCTGGTTGGGGTGCCGGAAAAAGATCTCCGCAAGGGCAAACTCTCGGGCGGTGAGCTCTACGGTGCGTTGGCCGAGCCGCACCTGGCGGGTGCGCAGGTCCAACAACGCCTCTCCGACTGTGAGCACGGTTGGTTCCGGCGCTCTCTCATCCCGGAGTCTGACCCGCACGCGCGCCAATAGCTCCTCGAACCTGAAGGGCTTGGTCATGTAGTCGTCGGCTCCACCCTCGAGGCCCGCGACAGTGTCCACGACGCCGTCGCGCGCGGTGAGGATCAACACCGGCAAATCCTTGTCTTTGGCGCGAAGCTCTTGGAGCACCTTTGAGCCGTCCTTGCCGGGCAGGCCGAGGTCGAGTACCAGTAGGTCGAACTGTCCGCTCAACGCCATGATCAGTGCCGAGTCCCCGTCGGGCGCCACATCCGTCGTGAACCCATTCGCCCGTAAACCCTTCTCGAGGAAAGAGGAGATGCGCACCTCGTCCTCGGCGACAAGTATTCGATTTCTCATATGGACGATTCCCCCTTGAAATCGAGCCAGGCTCGCCGGCGCGGGACGACAACGGTAAAGGTCGCCCCCGAACCCGGACGGCTTCTCAGCTCGACCCTTCCACCGTGGGCCTCTGCGATCGCCTTGACTATTGGGAGACCCAGGCCCGTGCCCTCCAAGCGCCCATGGTGCTCCCCGCGCGCCAAGCGCGTGAAGATGCGCTCGTGATCGGTCAGCGGAATTCCAGGGCCGCCGTCTCGCACCCATAGTCGGGTGCTGCCATTGGTCGTCGCAGAGCCGAGCCAGATGACATCCCTATCTGATGTGTGTCTGGCCGCGTTGTGCGCCAGCTGCATGATCGCCTGAGTGAGCCGTTGGCCGTCGGCGCGGATGACCCCATCACCGACTCGCTCCAGGCGCCACTCACGGTTTCCCAATGCCTGTGCTTTGGCGTGGAGCTGTCTGGTGAGCTCTCCCACGCTTACGTTCTCGAGGTGCAAGAAGTCAGGCTGCTCGGCGCGCGCCAGCAACAGGAGCTCGTCGACCATCCGGCTCATGCGATCGAGCTCGTCGAGCACGAGCTCGATCGTCTTGCGCCGCTCGATGGGGTCATCGTCCATGAGCTCCAAGTGCCCCCGGATAATCGTGATCGGTGTCCGCAGCTCATGGCCGGCATCGTCGGTGAACTGCCGCTGCAGCGCAAAGGAGGCCTCCAACCGACGGAGCATGTCGTTGAAGCGCCGGGTGAGCTGTGCGAGCTCATCTCGCCCGCGCACGGGGATGCGCTGCGTCAAGTCCGTCTCGGTGATAGAGCGAGCGGCAGCGTCCAGGAGGCGCAGCGGCGCCAGCACCCGCCCGGCGATTGCCCAGGCCACGACCGAGCCGATGATGAACACCGCCGTGGACACAATCGTCGCAACACGCACGGCATCGTCGACTTCCTGGAGCTCGAATGCCGGGAAGTTGGCGACGACAAAGGTTCCCTCCGGCGCGTCCCTCTCGCCCGAAATTGTCAACGGTATGGCCAGGTAACGCGCCTCTCCTGCCGGGGTCCGGAGCGTTCCCCTCTCTGGTTGTTCCAGCCTCGATAGCCGAGTAACAAGCCCCGGCAGGCGACTCAGGCGGTAGCCGGCATCGGCTGCATAGCTCGACTTGTACGTGCGCCCGTCGAAAAGCGCCAGCAGCGCTTCGCCTTCGCTGGGAACATTGCGGGAGAAGTAGACATCGTAGATGGCCTTCAGATCGGTCCCGAAGGGTTCGCCGGTGCGGGGATCGCTGCCGGAAGCCAGCCGGCGGAACTCCTGAGTCTCTTGCGTCAGATCGCTGGTGATCTCGTCGTGGAGCCTGACCACAAGAATTTGACGGACGAGGACGAGCGAAGACACGGTGGAGAGCGCAAGAAGGAACACGAAGGCCAGCAGGACACGTGTACGCGTACCGCGCAGCCACAACTGCCACGGGCGCACAATGGCGGACGCCACCTTTGCCTGGAGCATACGGGACTGATCCTTACTCGGATGGGGTCTTAGTCGTCACCCCCATCATCGTCACCCCCATCATCGTCACCCCCATCA
>JALZIO010000133.1 GCA_030860245.1 Actinomycetota bacterium
ATCGACTTGATGAATGCCGAGATCACGTCGTAGTGCCAATCTCCGCCTTTGTCGTAAGGCAGGGCGCGCCGCTGCAGCGCTTCTTCGGCGGCCTCCAGGTCGATGCGTCCCGTCTTCGAGACCGCCATCAGCGCAGCGGCCTCCAGTGCGTTGAGAGCCACGCGCGCGTCACCTCCGGCGCCCTCGGCGATGTGTGACAGGGCGTCGGGGTCGGCGTCGACCTCCATCCGGCCGAGCCCTTTTTGGGGATCTTCGAGCGCCCTGTTCATGAGCGTCAGGAGATCGTCTGCTTCGAGGGCCTCCAGCCGGAAGAGCGTGCTGCGCGACATCAACGGTGAGTTGACCTCGAACGACGGATTTTCGGTTGTAGCGCCGACCAGCACGATCCAGCCGTTCTCGACCGACGGCAGGAGCGCATCCTGCTGTGACTTGTTGAACCGATGGATCTCGTCGAGGAACAGCAGGGTCTTGGCGCCGCTCGCGCCGAGCCGCTCTCGGGCCGCCTCGATGACCTTTCGCACGTCGGCGACGCCGCTCGTCACCGCAGACATGGGCTCGAAGTGGGCGCTGGAGCTGTTCGCGATGACGTTGGCGAGCGTGGTCTTGCCGCTTCCGGCCGGTCCCCATAGGACGATCGATGACAGTCCCCCGCTTTCGATCAGGATCCTCAGGGCGCGCCGGGGGCCGAGGAGGTGGCGTTGGCCGACGACCTCGTCGACCGTTCTCGGCCGCATCCGGGCGGCGAGAGGAGCGTATTCGGCGAAGCGGTCCTCGAGTGCGTTCTCGAACAGGTCCACGCCGCCATGGTCGCACGCATTACCTGCTTTACTGCACCCTGGAACCCGCTTTCCGGGCCCGCCGGTGCATTGGAGACCGGCAGGCTGGGGGGCGTTCTAGTGACCGGGCTCCGGGCCCAGGAGGTCGTCCACCTGAGCGCTGAATCCGGGAAGCTCGGGCGAGGTGATCGCTTCCCCCCGGCCCCTCATCACCGGGCCGGCGTACGAGTCCGTCTCGAGTCTGTAGACCTCGATGCGGTCTACGTCCAGGTCGACGTACCAGTACTCGGGAACGGAGTACCGCTCGTAAAGCCGGCGCTTGCGCAGAAGCTCTAAGCGGCGCGTCGACGGCGAGGAACCCTCGACGACGACCGTCACGTCTCGCAGAAAGCGGGGCTCCGAACGGTCCACCCGATCCGGTCCGACGTATATGACGTCTGGCTCCACGACGTTGTCCTCGGAGAAGTACACATCCATCGGAGACGCGAAGGCCTCACCGCCGGTGGTCTCCGCATAGGCGAGAAAAGCGCTTCCCATCTTCAGAACGACCGCCTGGTGGCGCTTTACGGGGGACGCGCTCACGATGAGCTCACCGTCGATTAGCTCGCGGCGGACGTTGTCCACCTCCGGGAACATCTCGAGCAGATCCGAATAGGTGAGCCTGTCTGCGGCTTCGTGGCCATCTCGTACCTCCCTGTGTCGTCATGCTCGACACGTTATCTCCAGGGTACGACAAACAACTGTGCGGACGGGAGCGCCGCTCTGCGGAAGAACGCCGCTTCCATTGCACTGTGGAACCCGCTTTCCGGGCTCGCCGGTGGAATAAAGGCGGGGCTCTATTCCTCCGGCGGCGCGGTCGACTTCAGATGCAACAGCCTCAGCTGCGCCTCGTCCACGGCTGCCGGCGCGCCGGTCAAAGGATCGAACACGCTCTGGGTCTTCGGAAAGGCGATCACCTCGCGTATGTTCGACTCACCCGCAGCGAGAGCAACGATGCGGTCGATCCCCGGAGCGATACCGCCGTGCGGAGGCGGCCCATAACGGAACGCCCGGAGCAGGAAGCCGAACCTCTCCTCCGCATCCTCGGGCGTGATGCCGAGGGCGGAGAAGACGCGTTCCTGCATTATTCGGTCATGAATACGAATGCTTCCACTTGCCAGCTCCCAACCGTTCAGCGTGATGTCGTACGCCTTGGAGACAACGCGCGCCGGATCGCTCTCCATGTACTGCAACGTCTCCTCGATCACTCCGGTAAAGGGGTGATGAATAGGGTCCCAGCGCGCCTCTTCTTCGTTGTATTCGAACCACGGGAAGTCGGTGATCCACACGAACTTCCACGCCGCCGGATCGGAGCGCTCGAGCTTCGGAATCAACCCGAAGCGTTCGCCCAACCGGTTGCGCAGCGCGCCCAGCACTTTGTGGACCACCCCGAGGCGTGTATCCGCAACGATAAGAATGAGGTCTCCCTCGCGGGCACTCGATGCGCCTATCAGTCCGGCGCGCTCGGCATCACTCAGGAACTTGTCCATGGGAGATTTGAGACCATCCCGAGTGACCGCCGCCCATACCAGTCCTCCGGCGCCGAGTTGCTTGGCCTCGTCGACCAGGGCATCGAGCTCCTTGCGGGTGAGCTTCCCGCCGTCTGGAGCGACGATGCAGCTCACCGCCCCTCCCTCATCGAGAGCCGATCGGAAGACGCGCGCTTCTGTCGCGGCGAACACCTTGCCAAGGTTGACGAGCTCCATGCCGAAGCGCACATCGGGCTTGTCGACACCGAACCGGTGCATCGACTCATCGTACGAAAGGCGCAAGAAATCAGGCAGCGTTACCCCGAGCACTTCGGCCCACACCGACTTGAACATCTGCTCGGTCAGATCGAGGACGTCGGCCACCTCGACGAACGACATTTCGACGTCGAGTTGGGTGAACTCCGGCTGTCTGTCGGCCCGAAGGTCCTCGTCCCTGAAGCACTTCACGATCTGGTAGTAGCGGTCGAGCCCCGCAACCATGAACAACTGCTTGAAGAGTTGTGGCGATTGGGGGAGCGCGAAGAACTTGCCCGGATGCACGCGCGACGGCACAAGGTAGTCGCGCGCTCCCTCTGGGGTGGAACGGGTCATCATCGGCGTTTCGATCTCTACGAATCCATGGGCATCGTAGAAGCGCCTGATCGCGCCGACGATGCCGTGGCGCAGATCGAGGTTGTCCTGCATGTGGCTGCGCCTCAGGTCGAGGTAGCGATAGCGCAGACGCAGACCCTCGTCGGTGTCCTGATGGCCGTCGATCGGGAAAGGGGGAGTCTCCGCCTCCGCGAACACCTCGACGCCCTCAGCTGCAACCTCGATCTCGCCGGTGGGAAGGCGGGGGTTGGCCGTTCCTTCCTTTCGGCTCTGCACCGTACCGGTGACCTTGATGCAGAACTCGGCGCGCAGAGTTTGGGCTAAGTCGTGCGCCTGCGTTGAGACGCCCGGAGAGAACACAACCTGCACCAATCCCGCCCTGTCGCGCAGGTCGATGAAGGTGACTCCGCCGTGATCGCGCCTCGAGTTCACCCACCCGCACAAATCGACGCTCTTGCCGGCATGCTCGGCGCGCAGATCTCCACAGAGATGAGACCGCATCATGACTCTAGCCGGCTTTCGAGCTCACTAAGGGCGACTGTCTCCTGTTCGCCCGTAGTGAGATCCTTCAGCGTGACTCGTTCGCCGGCGATCTCATCGTCCCCGACGATGACGGCCCAGCGGCCCCCGGAACGGGCTGCATCCTTCATCTGGCCCTTTACGCTCCGGTCCAAGAAGTCGAGGTCCGCACCGATCCCGGCAGCACGAAGGCGCGTAGCAATGGCGAGCGCCTGTTCGCCGGCGGCAGTCCCGATCGCAACGACGTACGCCGTCACCGGGCCCGATTCCTGTTTGGTCTCGAAACCGGACAACAGGATCCGATCCAGCCCCAAAGCGAAACCGATGCCGGGAAGGTGCTGCCCGCCCAGGGATTCGGCGAGACCGTCGTAACGGCCCCCGCCCCCAACTGCGTTTTGTGACCCCAGACCACCCGCAGTGAACTCGAATGCGGTGCGGGTGTAGTAGTCAAGTCCCCGGACGAGATGGGGGTCGAGCGTATAGCTCACGTGAAGTCTTTGAAGGTGGCTCTGCACCGCGTCGAAGTGCCCGCGGCATTCATCGCAGAGATGGTCCGTGATGTGGGGGGCGCGCCGCATCACCTCGATGGTCCTGCTCTCTTTGGAGTCGAAGGTGCGCAGGGGGTTGAGGCTAATGCGCTCGACATCAACCGGGGAGAGCGACGACTGGTTGGCTACGAGGTACTCGGTCAACAGCTTCAGGTAGCCGGTGCGGCAGCCAGAGCCGAGGTGCCCAATCGAATTGAGCACCAGCGTGGGTTCGACCCCCGCATCTCGAAGGAAGCGATCCCCTACCTCGATGACCTCTGCGTCGATGGCGGGCGACATCGAGCCGATCGCCTCGATTCCAACCTGGGAAAACTGGCGGTAGCGCCCTTTCTGTGGCCGTTCCTGGCGAAACATCGGACCGGCGTAGGAGAGCTTCACGGGCAGGCGAGAGCGATGAAGGTTGTGTCCGAGCACGGCGCGCATCACCGGCGCGGTCAGCTCCGGCCGCAGCGTGAGCGACCGCCCTCCCCGGTCGGTGAACGTATACATCTCCTTGCCGACGACCTCGCTCGCCACCCCCACGCCGCGTTCGAACACCTCGGTGTGCTCGAAGATCGGCGTCTCGATTGGCGCGTATCCCGCAATCGCAAAGGAGTCCATCGCGAGGCGCACGGCGGCTTGCCAGCGCCACGACTCGGGTGGCAGGACGTCGCCGGTGCCGCGTGGGGGGGCCAGCTCGGTGGGGCCG
>JALZIO010000198.1 GCA_030860245.1 Actinomycetota bacterium
CTCAGGTACATAGAGATCGAGTCAGAGGTGCGACGCGCCCTCACCATCCTCAAGATGAGGGATAGCGACCACGACAAAGGTCTGGTGCAGTTCGAGATCAACGCGGGCGGTTTGGAGATCATGAGCAGGTTGGACGACGTCACCGGCGTACTCGGCTGGAGCGCCCTTCGGACGGCGGACTAGCACCCAGGGCTGCGGCAGTCGCTTGTGAGCGAAGGTGTGTCGGAACCGGTGACGGTCTACTTGCTCAGCTTGTGGAAGTCCTCGGCCCCGGGGCGAAACCTCCCATAACTCCCGAGCGGGACTGACATGACTTGTGTCGCATGAACGGAAACCGAAGATGCCTGAAATTTATGGCTCAAGTCCCATGCCCCTCAGCTGGTGAGCTTATCCTTGCCGTTGCGCGCGCCGACGGCGTGCCGCAAGCAGCGTTAGTAACCACGCTCGCCAAGGAGGCTCGCTCCATGACCGGCTCCAACCGTCTCTCCCGTTTTCTCGTTCTGTTTCTGGCGCTTGCGCTGTTGCTTACCGAACTTCTGGTCGTGGAGCGCACTCCGGCCGAAGCCGCCTCGCAGGACCTGGTCGTCAGCCAGGTGTACGGCGGAGGGGGCAACACCGGCGCGCCGCTGACCCACGACTACATCGAACTGTTCAACCGCGGCGAGACGAGCATCAATCTCGGCGGCCTCTCGCTTCAGTACGCCAGCGCCACCGGGACCGGCAACTTCGGGGCGAACGCGGGGCAACTGACCGAGCTCAGCGGCAGCATCGCGCCGGGTGGGTATTTCCTGATCCAGCAAGCGGCCGGCACCGGCGACGGCGTGCCGCTACCCACACCCGATTTAATCGACTCGACTCCGATCAACATGGCGGCCGGCGCGGGCAAGGTGGCCCTCGTCACGGGCACCACCAGCCTCGGCTGCAACGGCGGCTCGACGCCTTGCACTGCAGACCAGCTGGCCCGGATCGTCGACCTCGTCGGCTATGGCAACGCGAACTTCTTCGAGGGGAGCGGCGCGGCGCCCGGTCTGAGCAATTCCACCTCGGCCCTCCGGGCAAACGGTGGCTGCACCGATACCGATGACAACGCGGTCGACTTCAGCTCCGGCTCGCCGGGCCCCCGCAACAGCGCGAGCCCATCGAACGACTGCAACGGCGACCCGGATCCTGATCCGGATCCCGTCGAACTGTGCGACGTGGACGAGCCTGACCTCACCGCGATCAACGAAATCCAGGGCGACGGTCAGCAGACGCCGATCTCCGGCCAGTCTGTGATCACCCGGGGCGTAGTGACCGCGGACTTCACCTCCGGAGGGGCGAGTGGCATCCCCCAGAATCAGGGCCTGCGCGGGTTCTTCATGGAAGCGATTGCCCCGGACCGCGACGGCGACGCGGACACCTCCGAGGGCCTGTTCGTCTTCGACGGCGGAGGCGTCTTCGACGGCGAGATCGGTGATCTCGTGCACGTCGACGGGACGGCGGGCGAGTTCTCCGGGGTCACACAGGTCACGGCGAGCGACCTCGAGGTCTGCGATGACACAGGCGTTGGGTTGCCGGCCTCGGTCGGCCTTCCTCTGCCGGCCGCGCCTGCGGACCGTGCACAGGCCTTCGAGCCTCTCGAGTCCATGCGAGTAACTCATCCCGAGCTGACGGTGATCGAGTTCTTCCAGGTCGAGCGTTTCGGCGAGATTCGCCTTTCGGCCGACGGCGTGCTCCAGACGCCCACCAATGTCCACCTGCCGGGCAGCGACGAGGCTGTCGCGCTCGCGGCCGCCAACGTCGCGGCGAACATCGTCCTCGACGATGGGCGTACCGGACAGAACCTCAACCGCCTGGACAGCGATGACCTGCTTCCCTATGTGGAGACCGGCGGGACCTTGCGCATCGGAGACCAGCTGCGCGATCACGACACCGTGCTGCACTTCGGCTTCGGTCAGTGGCGGCTGCAGCCCATCGACATCGACGCCATCACGGCCGAGTTGGCCGCGAACCGCACCCGGCCGCGTCCTCAGACGCCGCCGGACGTCGGCGGAACGAT
>JALZIO010000141.1 GCA_030860245.1 Actinomycetota bacterium
GGACACATCAACCCCTCCGTCAAGGTTGGTCAAGTCCACCTTCGTTCACTGAGATCTTGGCGGCCAAGCCGAAGTGGTCAGACGCGCATAGATGCGGATTCCTTGGATCAACACGGTCGAAGGTCACCCAAGCGCTGTGAACGCTGATCCGGTCGTTGACGAACAGGTAGTCGATCACGACACCGTGGTCTGTTCTCCTCCCCCGAAGCGGCGTAGGCACAGTCCCCCGAGGAGGTTCTGTCCCATGGACGTCTGCATAGGCTGAGTGAAGACGTTCCGTGAGGAGATCTCGATCGGTGCAGATCCTGGTCGCGCATTGAAGTCGCCCACGAGCACCTGCGGGGTGTTTGATCGCTTATCCATCCAGTCGAGGAGGCGACGCGCCTGGGAGGTCCGCAACGTCTCGTCGCGCGACGACAGGTGGGTGTTGTATGCATCCAGGGTCCGGCCGCCATGAAGCCCCACTCGAATGAAGCTGGCCACCCGTTGGTCACCCTTGAGGTCCAGCCAATCCCGCTCGAGAATCGGTAAGCGGGTGAGTACTGCGATCCCTTCCCAGAACCGCCAAAGGCCAGTCTTGTCGGTGCGATGAAAGGCGTACTTCGGCTGGCTCGTCAGCCGAGTGTTTGCCTCCTCGGCGATCCACCTCGCCTGCCTGGGAAAGAACCGGCGCACCTCCTGCAGGCCTGCGAGGTCGGGCTGTAGCTCAACCAGCTGCTCCATGAGTAGCGGGGCACGCCTTCTCCACCCGTCCGCCGTGTTCCGGACGTTCAGGGTGCCGATTACGATTGTGGTTGGATCGATGATGCTCCTCCGGCCCGGTTTGTCCCAAGCGCTGCGATGGTATGACCTTCCCGCCGCTCCTGTTCTCCCAGCTCAGACGGGTCAGATCCTGTGCTTCTGTTTTAATCGACTCCCGCGCTGCATGAGGATCTGAGTCAAGGGGAACAGGCCAGGCGATGGCATGCTTTCGGCGCGACCTCTTGAGGCGGGGGTCCAGGGGCTGGTCTACCTAACGCCGCGCCGCACGCAAGGGGTCACCTGTCCGAAGACGCGCATCGTCCCCTGACCCGCCCCTCGGGGACGCTTGCCTGTTCCGAGCGTTACCTCGCGCCGCACCGGTGCCGTACTCGGGCGTCGTCGCTCGACCTACAGCTCGACCCTGGACACGACCAGCACCTTGGGAGGGATCACGGCGGGGCGGTCACCCCCACGGCTAGGGACGCTTGTTCTGTGCGGATCGCGTATCTCGGCGAGACGCCGGATCGCGGCAGATCTGCACCCTTCTTACTCACCCAAGCCACAAGGCGATGGCCGTGACGACCAACGAGGAATGTGACGAGGCCGATCTGGTCAGTCTGTCCCCGATGTGGGGTCAAGGGGGAGCCGAGCCGGTTGGCAAACGGCGAAGGCCGTCCCCACGAGGTCGGCACCCGACGCACCCGTCCGGCCCGTCACCGGACCACCGGGCCGACACCGAACAGCACCATCGGCCTGAGCCCGTTTCGCCTCTCCGCTTCACCCGGCACGCCCCGACGGCACCGGAATGGGCCGAACGGGAGGCCGCCGGTCGAAGCGGGAGCGATAGCGGGCGCAAGGAGAAGTCTCAGGCTGCGTTCAGGAGAGACCAGGCCTCTGAGTGGTTGAGTTCTTCAGCTCGAAGTAGCTAGTATTCGGATCAGGAGGAAATCCGATGAGATCTTCACTGATGAGATCACTATTGTTCGTAATCCTGATGGCCATGGGCCTTGTCAGTTTTTCGACAACCGCCGCCGCCACACATAGCGGCGGCGTAGAGCCCCCTAATGACTTCGTCGTGGGCTCGATAAGGTTTGCGCCATTCGACGCGGACATTCACATAAACGCGGTGAGCGGACCCAGCGGCGAAGAGGCCCGAGGCGGCTTCTTCTACCGACAGGGACCGGTTGAGTTTCGTGGAGAGGTAACCTGTCTTAGAACCATCGCGAACAGGGCCGTTGCCGGCGGCAGAATTGAGACATCGAATGTTCCTGCACTCGAAGGACGAGGGTTTTTGCAGCACGTCGAGGATAACGGCGAACCTGGGCTGACTGACAGATCACGCACCGAGTTCCTGCCAGTTCCACCGCCTGAGTGCCCGCTCCCGATTTCAGCCTTGTTTCAGAGAACTCAGGGCAATTACGTGGTGCACGACGGACAGCCCTGAAATTACAGCGCTCGGCGACATTACGAGGGGAGCCCGTCACCGTTGCCGCGCACTCGGATCGTCCGACATGCCATGTCAGCCTACGGCTGTCGGGTTCGCACGAGGCACCCCGCCCCCCGAACGCCGGGTCTGGGAGACGGTTGGCTCCCGCCCGGTAACCGGCGCGGCTGAGCGGACGGACCGCACGAGTCGCTCAGCGGCGGCTCCGGGATGATCGAGCGCTACCTCGCGCTGCATCGGTGCCGGAGTCGAGCGGACCGGTCGCCCCGCTGCCTCTGCTCTGGAGCAGTGCAGCGGAGCGCCAGATACGTCGGTAT
>JALZIO010000163.1 GCA_030860245.1 Actinomycetota bacterium
AGCACCGCAGCCAGTCGCACCGTTCCCTCTGCAACCGTCCTTCTGGCCCTCAACCCTCGAGTGGCGGCCCTGCCGCCGCGGAACCTCATCGATCGTCCCGCCGCAGATCATCTCGGTCATCTCGGGATTCGACTTGAAACCGGCCGCATCCAAGGCGGCATGATGTGAGGCCACGTGTCCGGCACGCCGCTGAGCACCGGCACGTACAGATCGGCTCCGGCGTACTGGCGGGTAACTCCCCAGACCTCGAACTGCCGGATCGCCGCTGCAAGCAAAGTGGGGCCGGCCTCTTCGAAGCTGTAGGGCAGCATGTAACGTGAAGGGGGGCTTGGGGGCCAGCAAGGAACCATGCAATCTCGCCGGCACCTCGATACGAATCACTCACCTCGGACCCAGACCCGAAACGCAATAGGTGAATTCCCGCCAGGACGCGGCCGCGCTCCACCGCGCACAGCGTGCGCCGCTCAACAACCCAGGGATCCACCACGTACTCATCCGGGTTGCGCTCCAGACGTCCCTGTGATGAACGACTCCGACAGCGCCCATCCCGGCACGACGGCGCCGGTGTGACAGTTGATCAGCGCCCGGAGATCCGACAGGCAACTGCCGGTAAAGGGCTCGATTTGCAACACGACAACCACTCCTCATCTTGTCGAAGAACAAACGCGGGAACAAGAGGAGGCGGGCGGTGCACGAGCCTCGGACCAGAGCCGTTAAGTCATCAAAGACAGTCTAAACCGGGCAGACGCCTGAGTTACCCATTGCACATCAGCTCCGGCGCGCCTCTAGTTCCTCGCACTTTGCCCGTATCGCCTCTGCTGCGTCGTGGAGGCTTGCGCGCTCGGAGTCGTTCAGCTCGAGCTCGACTATCTCGGTCACACCGCCGGACCCGAGCGCCACCGGAACGCCGAGATACACATCCGAGACGCCGTACTGCCCCGTCGCCCACGCGCAGGCGGGGAGCACTTCCTTCGAATCCGCCAGCACTGCGTTCACCATCTTCGCAGCCGCCGCCGAGGGCGCGTAGAAGGCGCTGCCCTTCTTGAGGAGGGCAACTATCTCGGCGCCACCGTCGCGTGTACGCGCGAACAGCTCCTCGAGGGCCTCTTCACCGAGGAGCTCGTGCAGGGGTTTGCCGTTGACCGTGGCATGCCGGGGAAGCGCAACCATCTGGTCACCGTGCGAGCCCAGCGTCATGGCCTCCACCTGCGCCGGGGGCACCTCCAACTTGTCCGCGATGAAGTAACGGAGGCGCGCCGAGTCCAGCACCCCGGCCATTCCCAGGACGCGCTCTTTGGAGAACCCCGACACCACCGACGCCAGGTAGGTCATTTCGTCAAGGGGGTTCGACACAACGATGATCACTGTGTTCGGAGAATGCTCGGCTACCTGTTCGGTCACACTCGTCACGATCTCGGAGTTCTTGTCGAGCAGATCCATGCGGCTCATCCCTGGTTGGCGCGGGAGCCCTGCGGTGATCACGACGACGTCGGAATCGGCCGTGTCCGCGTAGTCGTTGGTCCCTCTAACCCGGGCATTGAAGCCCTCCACCGGGGCGGACTGTGCAATGTCGAGAGCGAGTCCGGCGGGCAGCCCCTCGACGATGTCGATCAGGACAACTTCGTCTGCATAGTCCCGTTCCGCTATACGGCGAGCCGTATTCGAGCCCACGTTTCCTGCGCCAACCACCGTCACCGTTCTGCCCTCAGCCATTGTCGACTCCTCCCGCCTCGAGCTTCTCGATGACACCGTCGGCCACCTCGGCAGTGCCGACCGCCGTTGAATCATCGCGCGTGGGTTTCATGTCGTAGGTAACGTACCTACCTTCGGAGATCACAGAGGAGATCGCCTTCTCGAGGCGATCCGCAGGTCCCGCCTCCTCGAGGTGGCGCAGCATCAGAACGCCCGACAGCATCATCGCCATCGGGTTGACCTTGTTCTGTCCTGCGTATTTCGGGGCCGAGCCGTGGGTAGGCTCGAAGACCGCAGCGTCGTCGCCGATATTGCCGCCTGGAGCGACGCCAAGGCCCCCGATGAGGCCTGCTCCAAGGTCCGAAACTATGTCCCCGTAGAGATTCGGGAGCACGAGTACGTCGTATTGCTCCGGCTTCTGCACGAGCTGCATGCACATGTTGTCCACTATCCGATCTTCGAACTCGACGCCAGAGTCCGAGTACTCCTCTGCCACCTCCCGGGCGGTCTTCAGGAACAAGCCGTCGGAGAATTTCATGATGTTGGCTTTATGGACCGCGGTTACTTTCTGCCGTCCCTCCTTGATTGCGTAGTCGAACGCTCCCTTCACAATCCGCCTGGTGCCGGTTACCGAAATGGGCTTGATCGAGATACCCGAGTCATCGCGAATGCGACGGGTCCCCAGATCGGCCAAGAAATCAATGAGCTTCGCAGCCTCGGCCGAACCTTGTTCGAATTCTATGCCGGCATAGAGATCCTCGTGGTTTTCGCGCGCGATCACGAGGTCGATGTTTTCGTAACGGGAGCGGACGCCCGGATAGGACTTGCAGGGGCGCAGGCACATATAGAGGTCGAGCTCTTTGCGCAGGGCAACGTTGACACTGCGAAAGCCTGTCCCCACGGGGGTTGTGATCGGCCCTTTCAGCGCTACGGAGTTGGCTCGAATCGAATCGAGCACCTGATCGGGAAGAGGCGTCCCGTACTTGTCCATGACGTCGGTGCCCGCCTCCTGCAAATCCCAGTCGAACCGCACACCGGTGGCCTCCAGGACACGCCGAGTCGCCTCGGTGATCTCCGGCCCCGTGCCATCCCCTGGGATGAGGGTGACGGAGTGGACTCCCTGTGACATGGATTACCCCCTGTGTAGCTTTCATCGGCGTAGCGGAGACCTAACCTACATGCCCGAGCAAAGCCGCTCGCCCGGCCCACCTCGAGACGCCGGGCCCGCGGGCGGAACGCCCCGCCGGGTAAGCTCATACCGCTCAAGCAATCTAGCCGCCGTTCAAGCCGGACGGGCAGGCCCCCATCACCTACGCGCTCCTATCGATCGAGCGATAGGCGAGATCGGCTGTGTTGTGGAGCAACTGGGCGATCGTCATCGGTCCCACGCCACCGGGAACCGGGGTGATGGCCGCCGCAATCTCACTCGCCGCCGCGAAATCGACATCGCCCGTCAGCCCCGCCTCGGTTCGATTCACCCCGACGTCGATCACGACTGCACCGGGGGCGATCATGTCGCCTGTAATTGCGTGCGCACGCCCGACGGCTGCAATAAGGATCTGGGCCCGCCGGGTGTGCTCGGCGATATCGGCAGTCCCCGTGTGACACACCGTTACGGTCGCGTTGGCGCCCGTAGCTTTCTGCATGAGGAGCGCAGCCAAAGGTTTGCCGACGATGTTGGAACGCCCGACCACGACAACCTCGGCACCGGAGACGACAACCTTGGAACGGTTCAGCAGCTGCTGAACCCCGCCGGGAGTTGCAGGAATCACCAGGGGGTTGCCCGACAGAAGCCGCCCGAGATTGGCCGGGTGAAAGCCGTCTGCATCCTTGTCGGGCCGGACCGCCTCGACGATGCGGCTCTCGTCGATGTGGCCGGGCAGCGGGAGTTGGACCAGGATTCCGTGGATGGCCGGGTCGCGATTCAGCCCCTCCACGAGCTTCAGCAGCTCGTCTTCGGAGATGCCCGCGTCGATGTCATGGTCGCGCGCCGCGATGCCCGCTTGTGCGCAGGCTTTTCTCTTCGCACGCACGTATACCGCCGACGCCGGATCATCGCCCACGAGGACGGTGGCGAGCCCTGGTACAACTCCTTGGGATTTGAGGCCGGCGACCCTATCCGCAACCTCGGCCCTGACCTGGGCCGCGATGGCCTTGCCGTCTATGGTTTGAGCACTCATTGACCCAAGCCTACCCAACAGCACCTGGGTCTCATTAGTGGCGGAAGTGGCGGCGGCCGGTGAAAACCATAGCCAGATCTCGTTCGTTCGCTGCACCGATGACCTCCTCGTCGCGCACCGAACCCCCGGGTTGGATCACGGCGCGCGCACCCGAGGCGGCAATGGCATCGACGGCGTCACGGAAGGGAAAGAACGCGTCGGATGCGCACACCGATCCCGGCGCGCGTTCTCCGGCGCGCCGGGATGCCAATTCAGCAGATTCGAGCCGGTTCATCTGCCCCGCCCCGACTCCGACTGCAGCGCCGTCCCTGACGAGCACTATTGCGTTCGATTTGACGTGCTTGGCAACGGTCCAGGCGAACCGAAGGTCGCCCCATTCCAGCGGCGTTGGCTCCCGGGCGGACACGACCTTAGCGTCTTCTGCGGGGTCGGCTCCATCGGGCGATTGGACGACCCAACCGCCCGTGACACTGCGCAGAGAAGTTTCCGGGACACCGAGTTCGACGCGCAGCACCCGCAAGCTCTTCTTGGTTCGCAGGACTTCGAGAGCCTTGGTCGAATAGTCCGGGGCGCAGACGACTTCGGTGAAAACCTCGGTAATCGCCGCCGCCGTTGCGCCATCGCAAGGGCGACTCAGGGCTACGATCCCCCCGAAGGCCGACACGGGATCACACTTGAACGCTTTTCGATAGGCATCCTCCAACCCGTCGCCTTGCGCTGCCCCACACGGGTTCGAGTGCTTGATGATCGCAGCGGCGTAACCGTCGATCTCAGCCACGAGAGCCGTGGCCGCGTCAGCATCAAGGATGTTGTTGTAGGACAGTTCCTTTCCGTGAAGTTGCGCACCGGCCGCCACACCCCCCGGCGCGCCGGTTCGGTAGAAGGCCGCTCTTTGGTGTGGATTCTCGCCATAGCGGAGATCCATGATCTTGTCGCCCGGCAGGATCAGTCTTTCCGGCCACTCGCCCGGCCCAGCGAAGTAGCGGGCTATGGACGCGTCGTAGGACGCGGTGTGCGTGAACGCCTCTCGAGCAAGATCGCGACGCAAGTCGATTGGGACCTCGCCCGTGTTCCTTATGGCATCGATCACGGTCACATAACGTGCTGGGGACACGACGACGGCAACCGACGAGAAGTTCTTTGCGGCCGCCCGCACCATCGCAGGGCCCCCGATGTCAATCTGCTCGATGGCGTCGTTCTCGCTCACGTTCGGCTCTGCCACGGTGCGCTCGAAAGGGTAAAGGTTGCAGATCACGAGCTCGATCGGTGCAATGGAGTGGTCATCGAGCTCGGCAAGATGCTCGGGCTTGGTGCGGTCCGCCAGGATGCCGCCGTAGATCTTGGGATGAAGCGTCTTCACCCGTCCCCCGAGGATCTCCGGAGCGCCGGTCAATTCGGCCACTCCCGTAACGGGGATGCCCGCCGAACGTAGAACGGAGGCCGTGCCGCCCGAAGAAACCAGCTCCACGCCGGACTCATGCAGGCTTTGCGCCAGCTCGACGACGCCCGACTTGTCGTGAACGCTCACCAGCGCCCTTCGGACCCTCATAGAGCTCTAGGGCTCCGCGTGCGTGATCCTGCCGTGGATCTGGACTTTGCGCTCGAGGATGAGGCGGCAGGCCTTGGGCAGGAGCCGGTGCTCGACGTTCTTGATGCGGGCGTGCAGCGACTGTTCGGTGTCGCCGGTTAGGACCCGAACCGCCTCCTGCAGCAGGATCGGCCCATGATCGACTTCGTGGTCCACAAAGTGGATGGTCGTCCCCGTCACCTTCACTCCGGCATCGAGTGCGTCTCGGACCGCATGCGCGCCGGGAAAGGCCGGCAAGAGTGAGGGATGCAGATTGATCAACCGTCCGGCGTAGGCGTCGACGAAAGGCGGCGCCAGCACCCGCATGAATCCCGCAAGCACCACGACCTGCGGCCGGAACTCGCCGACACACTCGTTGAGCGCATCATTCCATTCCTCACGGGACGAGTAGTGGGCGGGCACGATCGTAAAGGCCGGGATTTCCCTCTTGGCGGCGACCTTCAACCCGAGGCAATCCCGGTCGGCAATCACCGCTGCGACGTCGGCGGCAAGATCTCTGCGCGCGCACGCGACCGCCAGGGCCTCCATCGCGGAGCCCGTTCCAGAGATCAAAACCACCAGTCGCCCCGCCATTGCGGTCACTGTAGCGGCTGCGGGCCCCGCCCAGTGCTCAGGCAAGCAAATAACCGGCGGATCCTCAGCGCCGAAGCACAGATTCAGAGGGCGAGGGCCGTGGCGAGCTCGCCGATTGCCTTCGGATAGCGGTATCCGAGGCCACCGTGGGCACCCTCGAACAGCTCCAATGTGTGTTCGATCCCCGCCGAGGCGAGCTCCTTGGAGAAGGCCTGTGCGCCGAGATCGAGGAAGTACTCGTCCGACCGCCCAGCGTCGAGGTAGATGCGCTTCATGCCGGCAAGGTCGTCGAGGTGCTTAGGCGCCATCCGCACCGGGTCCCACTCCAGCCATCTCTGCCACACGTCGTCCACGAGGCGCCCCGTTTCTATATCGAAAGGAAGCACAACGTCACCCGCGTTGGATTCATCCGGCGAATAGCACGCCGCCATCGCGTAGGTATTGAGCGGGGTTCCGAACACGTTCCAGTCGAAACTCTCGGCGCGCCGCAGTCGCTCCCAGAAGACCTCGAAAGACCCGTCGAACTTGTCCCGGAGGATGCGGGCGGTGACGGGGAACTCAGTTTGGTAACATGCCTCGAAGAGTGCATCGCCCGCATGCGAGGCGAGTCCGCCGAACACATCGGCGCGCAGCATCGGGACGACCATCGCCCCGTAGCCGCCACTCGACTTACCGGTCAAGCCCCGGTGGTCCCGCAGGGGGATCGTTGGGTAACGCTCGTCGATGAACGAGACCACTTCATCGCACAGGTAGTCCATGTACCGGCCGGTGGCGGTCGAATTGATGAACTGTGATCCACCGTAGGACGTCCACGCGTCCACGAACACGACCAGGGCATCCGGCGTCTCGCCCGCGGAGAAGAGCTCATCGATACGTTCGATCATGTTCGGTTCGAAAGGGGTGCGGTGCCACCACATGTCGAGCTGACCGGTCATCCCCTGGATGACGTAGATCGACGGATAGCGTCGTTCGCTGGACTCCGAGTAGCTCGGGGGCAGATAAACGTAGATCGGGCGGCGTGCCGGATCCCCGAGGGGGTTCCCGGCGAGCATCTCTGAGTCGATGACGAGCTGCTCGAGTCGCCCCTCCAAAGGCCGCTCCCAGGGTGCACCAACAGCCGCCTTAATTCCATTCGTCATGCGCGGATTGTAGGAGCTTTCAGGCGCTGTGTCCGGGGTTCGAGGGTAACTCGCCGTCGTCCCCGGTCCCGGGATGGGCCGAGTGGAACAGGTTGAGCACCTGTGGCAAAACCTCATCCACCTCGTCGGCTAGTGCCTCGTCGCGTGAGTACCGATGAGAATGTCACAGGAGCTCTTTTACCAACGCCGACACCTCGGTGGGGTTGGTCGCAACCCGGATCCCGGCCCCCTCGAGCGCCTCCTTCTTAGCGGCGGCCGTCCCTTGGGACCCTGAGACAATCGCACCTGCATGTCCCATGCGCTTGCCGGGCGGTGCTGTGAACCCGGCGATGTAGGCGACGACCGGCGTCCTCATGTTCTCTTTCACCCACCCGGCGGCTCGCTCCTCGGCATCGCCACCGATCTCGCCCACGACGACGACAAGCTTCGTAAGGTCGTCGTCCTCGAACCTTTCGAGGACATCGATGAAGTCGGAGCCCGGTATGGGGTCGCCGCCGACACCAACGCACGTCGACTGGCCAATGCCTTCTTGGGTCAGCTCGTAGACGATCTGGTAGGTGAGCGTCCCCGAGCGGGACACGAGCCCCACCGGCCCTTCGCTGCAAATTTCGCCCGGAATGATGCCGACATTGGCCTTGCCCGGCGAGATCACACCGGGACAATTCGGCCCGATCAGAGCCGCAGAACGTTGCCCGCGCCGCAGATGGGTCACGGTGCGCGCCATGTCCATGGCGGGGATCCCCTCGGTGATGGCGATGATGACCTCGATGCCGGCGTCGTGCGATTCGAGAATGGCGTCTGCGGCCACGGGAGGGGGCACGAAAACCATCGATGTATTAGCGCCGGTGGCCATGGTGGCCTCGCGCACGGTGTCGAAGATAGGGATCCCTTCAACGTCCGAGCCCCCCTTCCCCGGCGTTACCCCCGCGACGAGATTCGTTCCGTATTTCCTGTTACGGAGACCATGAAATGAGCCTTCGCGCCCGGTCAGTCCCTGCACCAGAAGGCGGGTGTCATCTCCGATGAGAATGGCCATCACTCACCACCCTCACCGGCAAGCTCTACCGCTTTCTCTGCTCCTTCGAGCATCGTGGTGGCGGTCACCAGCATGGCATGGGGCGCGTCGGCGAGCATCTTGCGGCCTTGCTCGGCATTGGTCCCATCCAGCCGAACGACGATGGGGACGTTGATTTCGAGGCGTCCCAGCGCGTCGATGATGCCCTCGGCAACGAGATCGCCCCTTGTGATGCCTCCGAAAATATTGATCAGCACGCTGTTGACCTCGGGGTTGGAAGTGATGACCTCGAGCGCAGAAGAGAGGACGTCGGCGCCTGCTCCTCCCCCGACGTCCAAGAAGTTGGCCGGATTGCCCCCGGCGGTCTTGACGACATCCAGGGTGGACATGACCAAACCAGCGCCGTTGCCGATAATGCCGACATCTCCCTCGAGTTTGATGAAATTCAGCCCCTTCTCCTTCGCAAGGCGCTCTTGCTCGGGCACCTCGTGCACCGTCTTCAGCTCGTCGAAGTTGGGGTGGCGATAGCCGGCGGAATCGTCCACGGAGACCTTGGCATCAAGCGCCATCACACGGCCTTCGCCGGTCAGAACGAGAGGATTCACCTCGACGAGCGAGGCGTCCAGCGACACGAATGCCTCGTACAGCTTAGGCAGAATCGCAATCGCTTCCTTGCGAGCATCCCGATTGATGTCGGCTCCAAAGACCAGCTCACGAGCGTGAAATTGGGCCATCCCCAGCAGCGGGTCGATGTGAACTCGGGTTATCTTCTCGGGGTCGTTTGCGGCGACCTCTTCGATGTCGACGCCGCCTTCCGCGCTCATGATTCCCAGGAACTGACGCTCGGAACGGTCGACGAGGAATGAGCAATAGTACTCATCCTTGATGTCTCCCGCTCGCTCAACGAGGACTCGCTTCACCGTGTGGCCGCGAATGTCCATGCCCAGTATTCGATCGGTGACCTCGCCCGCCTCATCGGGATTCGACGCTGCCTTTATCCCGCCTGCTTTTCCGCGTCCTCCGATAAGAACTTGCGCTTTGACGACGACCTTGCCCCCTAGCTTTCTCGCCGCGGCAACGGCCTGCTCGGCCGTGGACGCCACCCTGCCCTCCGGGACCGGAACCCCGTACTTCCTGAGCAACTCCTTGCCCTGGTACTCGAAAAGGTCCACTAATCCTCCTGCACCACGTGTTCACGCACCCACTCGACTATCGTTTTCGTCGGCGCGCCGGGGGTGAAAACCTCCTGAATCCCTGCCTGCTTGAGCTTAGGCACATCGGGTCCGGGAATGATGCCGCCTCCGAACACAATGATGTCGCCGCCCCCCTGCTCCTTGAGCAACTCCACGACCTTTGGAAACAGGGTCATGTGAGCTCCGGAAAGACACGATAGCCCAACGGCGTCTACGTCTTCCTGAATGGCGGCCGATGCAATCTGACCTGGGGTCTGGTGAAGACCCGTGTATACGACCTCCATCCCTGCGTCTCTTAGCGCTCTGGCGACGACCTTGATCCCGCGATCATGCCCATCGAGGCCCGGCTTGGCCACCAGAATGCGGGGCCGTCCCGAAGTCAAGACCGACTCCCTTCGCGAAATGTGCGCTCCTTGCTACGGTAGTTTCGACCGGTCCCTTCAGG
>JALZIO010000214.1 GCA_030860245.1 Actinomycetota bacterium
TGACAAGACCGTTCCGGCAAGCCTTCTCGGCGCGGCAAGCGCAAACATCCCGGCACTGATGGTCACCGGAGGCCCGATGCTGAACGGGCACTGGCGCAATCAGAACCTGGGTTCCTGCACGGACTGCTGGCGCGCGCACGAGGATCTTCGGGCAGGGCGCATAACCGAAGCCGACTTCGACGAGATCGAAGTCTCGATGTCGCGCAGCAACGGACATTGTCAAACGATGGGAACCGCTTCGACTATGGCATCGGTGACGGAAGGCCTCGGCATGACGCTACCGGGCGGAGCGGCCATCCCGGCGGTGGACTCGCGGCGCAAGCAGCTGGCGGAGCTCGCCGGCGCCCAGATCGTTCAACTCGTCAGGGACGACATCAGACCGGCCGACATCCTGACGCGTGAGGCGTTCGAAAACGCCATTCGCGTCCTGCATGCCATTGGTGGCTCAACCAATGGCATCCTGCACTTGATCGCGCTGGCGGGGCGCGTCGGCATCGAGCTGTCGGTGACGCTCTTCGACAAGCTATCGGAGTCAACACCCTGGCTCGTGAATCTCAAGCCATCCGGCGAATACCTGATGGAGGACTTCTACTACGCGGGCGGAGTGCCGGCGGTCATGGCGCAGCTCGGTGGCCTCCTGCACACGGATGCGCTCACCGTGTCGGGCCGGTCCGTGGGCGAGCACATCGAGGGTGCTCACATCGTCAACCCAGAGGTCATCGCGTCCGCCGAGGAGCCGCTCTCGATTGGAGGAAGCCTAATCGCTCTCGCCGGGAGCCTCTGCCCCGACGGGGCCATACTCAAGCGATCGGCCGCGCAGGTTTCACTCCTGCAGCACGAGGGTCCGGCGCTGGTATTCGAGGACATAGCCGATCTCAACGAACGCGTCGACGACCCCGATCTCCCCGTGACGGCCGGCAGCGTGATGGTGCTAAAGAACGCCGGGCCGGTCGGCGCGCCGGGGATGCCCGAGTGGGGCCACATGCCCATCCCGAAAAAACTCTTGCGACAGGGTGTGACCGACGTCGTGCGGATCTCGGATGCGCGCATGAGTGGAACATCGTACGGAGCCGTGGTGCTGCACGTAGCTCCCGAATCGGCCATAGGTGGCCCGCTGGCCCTGGTGAAGGACGGAGACCGCATCCGCCTCGACACTGCCGCGCGCCGGCTGGACCTGATCGTGGACGACGCCGAGATGGCCGTCCGGCGCGCCGCCTGGACCCCCCCGCCGAAAAAAGACGAGCGCGGCTACAGGGCCTTGTACGCCGATCACGTACTCCAGGCAAACGAGGGCTGTGACTTCGACTTCCTCAGGGGGCGGTCTCCGGTGGTGGAGACATCCCGCACCTACGGGTGAACTTCCGTTTAGTGCTGATGAAGGCCGCCATCCACCAGCAACGTCTGCCCGGTGATGAAGCTGCTCCCGTCGCCGGCGAAGAAGAGGACAGCGTTGGCGATGTCCTCTGGGACGCCGCGTCGCTTGAGTGCTTGGTCGCGCATGAGGTCGTCGTGCAGCGCTTGTTGGTCGGGGTGGATCTCGATAGCTCGCGTGGGGAAGGCGCCCGGCGCGATTGCATTCACGCGGATGCCACTTGGCCCAACCTCGCGAGCGAGGGAGCGGGTGAAGCCCACAACCGCTCCCTTCGAAGCGACGTAAGGCATGAGGTTCTCGCTTCCCACGAAGAACGTGATCGACGAGATGCTTACGATTGACCCGCCCCCGCGCCTGAGCATCTGGGGAAAGACCGCGCGCGAGCACAACCAGTAGCCCTTCACGTTGACGTTGAAGACGCTCTCCCAGGTGGCTTCGTCGAACTCCTGCCACGGACCGTACGGGTAGACCGCTGCGTTGTTGACCAGGACATCAGCGCCTCCGTACTCATGTTGGGCCCGCGCGGCCATTGCATCGACCGCAGCCGCATCCGAGATATCCGTTTCCACTGCAATCGCCCGGCCGCCTGCACGGGTGATCATGTCCACGGTGGCCTCGAGGCCATCCGGTTCCAAGCCGGCGGCCACGACATTGGCGCCGTCGTCGGCGAGGGCCACGGCTGAGGCGCGCCCGAGACCCGATGAAGCGCCGGTCACGATCGCAGTCTTGTCGGATAGGCTCACGCCGCGCATGCTAACTCAGCCGGTTTCCATCGTCGTCGGACTGCTGACACCCTTCGATGCCAAGGGGGACGTGGACGTCGCCGCCATGAAGCACCATGTCGATTGGCTCATCGATGAAGGGGTCGATGCGTAATGCCCAGCGGCACGACCGGTGAGGGCGCGCTGCTCGAAACTGCCGGGGCCGCAACGGTGGTTGCCGCAGTCGCGCAGGCGGCCGGAGGGCGCGCCGATGTGCTGGCTCACGTCGGTCGCCCGGCAGGCGATCGACGTCGGCGCCGATGGTGTGGCCGCTGTCGTCCCCTACTAAAGGCGGAGCCTAATTCTCATGTGGTCTCCCGCGACGAGAACGGATCTCGTGCACACAACCACGCCATGGTGTGGTTCAAGCCCCGAGGTCGCTACCCGGCGCGCCGAACCACACAGCGCGCCGTCACCTCGGTGCGGGTCCGTCAGTCGGTGGCGCGTCGTCCGCCGGGGCCCGAGACGGCCGCCGAGCCGGTCGCCCCGGCGCCGCCTTCTCCGGCCCGCTGTCCGTGGAAGGTCGCCCTGGGGTCGCGCGCCGATGCCTTGCCTGCGTAGAAGGTGGCGAAACGGACCCCCAATGCTCCCGCTGTTCCGCACGCGCCGCTCACCAAGCGGACGGCGCGACCGTGGCGCGGCAACAGATTGAGGGCCAGGCTCGCCGCCGTGAAGACCTTCGAGGCCCGCCACAGTCCGCCCGAGACCCCCTCCTTGTAGGGCAGGCCGACCTGCTCCACCTTAGAGACGTCGCGCTCGACGGCAGCGGTGGCGACCAGCTCGGCTACCTGTCCCGCCACTTCGAAGCGCCGGACGATCCCGGCCTCGGTTTCGTTCAAGCTTGCGAAGCCGAGCAGCGACCCGGCCGCGGACATCGCCGAGCCGATGAACAGCCACGGCAGCGAGCGTCTGGACGCCTGCCACACCGGCACCGCGGTGTTCGTCAGCAACACCGCGGTGTATCCGGCCAGAGGCATCCCGAGAAGGCCGGCCACTTTGCCGAGGAGGTTCCCGAGGTGGCCCGGGAGCCCGCCCGCGTGCGGCAGGACGGCCGAAGCGGCAAACACCGGGGTTGCGGCGGCGAGGGTCCACGATCCCACGCTCATGGCGGATGTCGGCCTGAACACCCTCAGCATGTTGAGGAAGCGCTCCGGCCTGCCGAGATCGTATACCAGCAAGGCCGTGCCGATCCCCCCGCCGGCCGCTCCGATGCGCCTTGCTGCGCGGACCAGATCGGCCGTCTCATCCCCGGTCAGCGATTCCGCCACTTCGGCGAGCAGTGAAGCGGCGCCGGCTGCCCCACCCACATAGAAATACGCAGGGACGGCCCAGATCCACACAGGCTCCTTCAGGACCGGGCGGTCATAGTAGGTCGCGTCTGCCCCGGAGAAGGATTCACCCGGCAGCCGGTCCCACACGCCGACCGCCTGGAGGCCATCGCGCCGCTCCACCCCGGTCCGCTCCACCCCGGTCCGCTGCCCCGATGCCTCGCCCGAAAGGGCGGCGCGCCTGAGATCGATGTGACGGGCCTCGGCCCGGGCCTCCCGGTCGTCCCGGCTCGGGCTCATAGACGCGCGCCGGTCCTGCTCGTCAGCACCGCACCGAAGGCCCCCCCCGCCATCCCCAGTGCGGCGGCCGCCATGGAGTGCCATGCCTCTCCCGACTTCAGCGCAGGTGCAACCGGGTCCGGAGGCAGGTTGTAGATTTCAGGCTTGTCGACCAGCAGGAAGAACGCGTTGAGTCCTCCGGTGCCCGGCTGGTTGCCGGCGTCTGCGCCGTAAAGATAAGCCTCGGTCATGCCGCGTGAATGCAGTTGCTCGACGCGTTTCTCGGCCTGCGCTTGCAGATCGTGGAGCTCGCCGAAGACGATGGACTCCGTTGGACATGCTTGGGCGCATGCCGGAGTCATGCCGTCCTGCAACCGGTCATAGCACAGCGTACATTTCCACGCCCTGCCGTCATCCTCCCGCCGGTCGATCACTCCGAAGGGGCAGCCGGAGATGCAGTAGCCACATCCATTGCAGATGTCCGGCTGGACGTACACGCTGTCGAACTCGGTCCGCACGATCGCACCCGTGGGGCACGCCTCGAGGCATCCGGCCCGCTTGCAGTGCTTGCAGACGTCCGACATCATGAGCCACGACAGGTCGCCCATCCCCGTGGCCTGACCGCCCAGTGGCGCCGGTCGTTCCACAAACGCCACATGTCGCCAGGTCGACGCACCGACATCGATCGTGTTGTCCAGGGACATCCCGGTAAAGAACAAACCGTCGTCGGGCAGTTGGTTCCACTGCTTGCACGCCACCTCGCAGGCTTTGCACCCGATGCACACGGTGGTGTCGGTAAAGAACCCCTTGGTACTCATCGGTTAGCCCTTCCTGCCCTCGGTGGATTCGCCGCTCTTGTGTCCGTGCGAGGCGTGGGCAGAGTCGCGTGCGCCCGGCAGATCGCGCTCGGTCGCATCCTCTTCGAGTTGCGTCACCAGATCACCGCTGGTGACGACTCTTCTTCCCCTGCTCCTGCGGCCCGCGACGATGTCAGCAGTGAGAGCTTTGGATTCCTGAATCGAGACATTGGGATCGCCGACGAAGCCGATCAGCTCATTGACGGTGTCGCCGGTGGACAAGCCTTTGCTTCCCCAGTGATAGGGCAGGCCGATCTGGTGAACAGTTCGGCGCTTGAGTCGAAGGG
>JALZIO010000218.1 GCA_030860245.1 Actinomycetota bacterium
CCGCCTCATGGACCAGTCACCGCCTTTGCCGTCGAGGGTGACGGAGGCCATCATCTGTCCCTGGCCTTCCTCCCCGAGCTTCCACCGGCCCATGTGGTGGCTGCACGCGACGACGCCGGGCCGGATGCCCTCGGTCACCCACGCCTTGACCACGTAGAAGCCGGTCTCGGTGCCGACGCGCACAAGTTCACCTGCGCGCACGCCGAGCCGCGCTGCGTCGGACGGGTGAATCCACAACGGATTTGTATGCGCAATCTCGTCCAGCCACTTCGCGTTCGCCGAACGCGTATGAATGTGCACCGGCAGGCGAAAGGTCGAGATAAGCACCATCTGGCCCTCGGCCAGCTTGGTTGGATGAACGTGGCTCCTGATGTACCCGGGAAAGGCGTACTCGCGCCATCCCCAATCGGCAAGGGTTCGCGACCAGAACTCCAACCGGCCGCTCGGCGTGGGGAATCCTCGTAACACCTGGCCGTCGACCTCCACACCAACAGGGCGGCGACCTTGCGGATCCGGCTCCGGCGCTCCCATCGGCACGATATTGGTTGGATCAGGCGCCGGGGCGTGCGTGAAAACGCGCCCGAACCCTCCCGTTGCAGCACCATCCAGTTCCGGCGCCGGGACCTCTTGATCGAAGACCCGCCCCACCTTTTTGGAGATTTCGAAAGCCCCGAAGCGGCGCATGTACTCGAGGGGCGTCAGGTTCTGGGCTGCGGCCGCCTCGGGCAGCCCGGGCACCGAGTGCTCGAACATGTACCCGTAGTACTCGTCCACCGAAAGCTTCTCGCCCGGATGCTCTATCGACTCGTAGAACTTGCGAATCCCCAGACTTCCATCCGGATCGATGCGCCATGACAGCTCGATCCAGAACTCGTTCTCTTCCCAAACTTCTCCGGGGTTCGTCTCCCTGGTGTCCGTGAACTGCTCACCGACACGGCCACGCGCCGTCCGGATCACAGGTTGTCGAAAGCCCAGCCATTGACCATCGTACTGCTCGTAGGAATGGACATCATGGCGCTCGGATGAGTGGCCCATCGGCAGGACATAGTCCGCGAAGAACGCTGTCTCGCTCCACGTCGGGGTAAGGGCAACGTGCAGGCCAATGAGATTCCTGTCGGTCAACGCCTCGATCCATGAGAAGCCGTCCGGATTCGTCCACACCGGGTTGTAGACGCGCGTGAAGTAGACCTCGAGCTTTCCTCGCCCTTCCTTCAGGAAGTGAGGCAGCAGGAACGACATCTCGTTGAGGGCCAACGGATACTCGAGCGGCCACGTCAGCTCGTTCCAGGTCTGAGGATGAGGGGGCGAATAGATCGGCTTCGGGACGAACTTGTTCCACGCGTTCGGGTGGGTGCCTCCCTCGGTCGCCACGGCTCCCATTAGCGCGTTCAAGAGAAACAATGTCCGCGACACCTGCCATCCACCGAGATTGCCTGCGGCCGCCGAACGCCAGCTGTGAGTGGAAAGGCGGGTGCCTGCCCCCGCGACGAGCTTCGCTATCTCCTCGAGGGTCGCAGCAGATACACCAGATTCCTCTGCGACGAACTCAAAAGAGTAACTACGATACAGCTCCTTGAGTATTCGCTCGAAGCTCGCAAAGCTCGGTTCGACTTCACTGTGTTCGGAGGCGAGGTACTCCTGCCAGTTCCACCACCGTCTTACGAAGACTCGGTCGTAGAGGTCGTTCTGGATCAGGTAGTTGGCGATGGAGAGGTTGATCGCCGCTTCGCTCCCGGGGTTCGGAGATATCCAGTGATCTGCGTGCGAGGCGCTGTTCGACAGCCTGGTGTCGACCACGATCAGCTTGGCGCCGTCGGCCTTGGCTTCCACGATGCGTTGGGCATGGGGGTTGAAGTAGTGCCCGGCTTCGAGATGGGCGCTGATGAGGAAGATCACCCTGGCATTGGCGTGGTCGGGACTCGGACGATCGATCCCGGTCCAAAAATGATAGCCCGCGCGCGCTCCGCTGGAGCACACATTGGTGTGCGAGTTGTGGCCGTCGACTCCCCAACTCGCAAGCACACGCTCGGTGAAGCCGTCCTCTCCTGGACGACCCACGTGGTACATCACCTCGTTGTGGCGCTGTTCTGTGATCGCTTTGCGGATGCGCGCGGCGAGATCGTCAAGCGCCTCGTCCCAACTCACCTGAATCCATTTGCCCTCACCGCGCTCCCCCGCGCGCTTCAGCGGGTGCAGAATGCGGTCCGGATCCGTGATCTGATTGAGGGTTGCGGGACCCTTGGCGCAGTTCCGGCCGCGCGATCCGGGATGCTCAGGATTGCCTTCGAACTTTCGAACCTGCAGCGTTTCCTTGTCAACGTATGCGAGCAGGCCGCATGCGGATTCGCAGTTGAAGCAGGTCGTGGGAACAAGCATGTAGCGGCGCTCGACCCGCTCCGGCCAAGAACGCGAGTCGAGCTCGACCCAGTCGTCCCATCTCTGCGTGGGGGGGAAAGCCGCCAGATGCACCCGGCTGGGCCCAGGGTAAAAGGTCTCCCCGCGCGCCACGACTTCGTCGCGCGCAGCGCTGACCCTGAGCGCAAGCTCCTCCAGGCTCGGTCGCCGGCTCACGCGAGTGGCACGGTCTGAGCCGCCTGGACGTAAGCATGTTCGTGAGCCATAAGTCCAACGAGGGCGAAAGGCGCGGCAAACACGCCTATGACGGGGGCGGCCACTGCCACCGCCACCAAGACAGCGCCGGCCCAGAAGAAAAGCCTGTACTCACCTGAGGTCATGGACCACTGTGCGAGGTGGGCATGAGCAGTGACGTGCACAAGGGTGATCTCCCCCCACGACATCAATAAATGAACTACTGCGCTTCCCCCCACGACATATGCAATCGGCTCGGCGGCGCGTGGTTCGACAACTTGTGCGAGGAGCAGGAGGGCGGCTGCGCCGCCGAGCAAAGATTGAACCAGAATATGTGGAGGCAACAAGGGACTCTGCCACAAATCGCGAGCCTTTGACTGAGCAAAGAGATAGGCGGTGTAGATGGCGGTCATCGCCGCCAGAGGCAAACCGGGAACCACGAGAACCTTCTGTAAAGCCGTCCACCCAAAAAGGTTGCCGAGCAGATGGACCGCCAGCACCGCGCCGTACGCGGAGATGACGACAGCTCCCCTGACCAGCCATGAACGCCACTGTGGGCGTGTGAAGATGAGGTAGAAGCGCTCGGGATGCTCGAGATCCCAAACGAGCAGTGCTCCGGTGATTGCCAAGGATGCCGCTGCAAGAACAGGCGCCACCCACCTGAAGAGGGGCCCGTCACCGCGGCCGGCGAACAGCAACAAAAGTGCCACGAGGTAAGAGCCTGCCGCTATCCCCTTGGTCCAGGTGTACAGACTCACCCGCCAGTCCCATGGCGCCTCATGCCGCACGTCGTAGGAGAGGAGCGCTGCCGCACTGCTGTTGCTCCATGCGGCAGGGTGACCCGAATTGACGCTCTGGGGACCTCGAGCCTGCTCGCTCCACATGAAATTGTCGCCTTCGGGACGGCGCGCCGCAATGGGATCCAGGGTGGACTGATGGGCATTCTTGTAGAAGACCTTCGGTTTCGTTTCTTTTTCGGGGCGACGCACCACCACCGGCTCGCGATTCACGACCCTGGCTACCTTAGAGGAAGGGTCGAGAATGTCGCCGACGAAAATCGCCTCCACGGGACAGACGACGACACATGCTGGTTCCAGGCCAACCTCGAGGCGATGCGTGCAGAAGTTGCACTTCTCTGCGGAGTGATCTTCGGGGTTGATGAAGATCGCATCGTAGGGACATGCGGCGATGCATGCCTTGCAGCCAATACAGATGCTCTTGACGAAATCGACTATGCCGTCGGCCCGTTGGAACATCGCCGAGGTCGGGCACGCGGTGACGCAAGGGGCGTCGTCACACTGATTGCAGCGGGTGACCTGGAAAGCGCGCCGAGCTTGAGGCCAGACTCCGACCTCCACGGACTTGACGTAGGTCCGGGTGACCGACAAGGGAACCTCGTTCTCGGACTTGCAGGCGGTGGTGCAGGCATGGCAACCGATACAGCGGCTCTGGTCCAGTACCTTTGCCCACTTCTGGGGCTGGTCGTCGGCGGCGAGATCGGGGACGGCGCACACGTGCGAAACCTACACCGGCCCTGTAGAAACGAAGGCAGCAGGGTTCATTTGAATCCGGTATGCTTGGCTTGAGACGCGCGTCAGCGAACAGCAACAACGAGGAGGTGGGAATTATGGCCAAGAAATCAGCGGTTTTTTCCTGCCGGCCTGGGGCGCGCTAGCTACCCTTTCTCCTCTTCGCCTTTCGAGAGGTGAAGAGAACCTCCGGTCGGCCCCCACGCGACTATCCAAGCGCGCCCAGAGGGCGCCGACTTACGAACTGGAGGAAATATCACTTTGATGCAAGAAATGTCGCTGGACACGCTTGGCTGGGACACTCACTTCGCCGAGCACTTCGAACCCTTCGGCGCCGACGGCCTGATCGCCGCACGGGTTGCCGTTGAGCACAGAGGCGCCTACGTCGTCTATACGGAGCTCGGCGAGCTGCGGGCCGAGCTCGCAGGGCGCGTGCGCCACAATGCAATGGCCCGATCCGATCTTCCCGCGGTTGGAGATTGGGTCGCCGCGGAGATGCGCCCCGGAGAGAGCAGGGCCGTCATCCACGCGGTATTGCCGCGCAGGGGACAATTCTCGCGCAACGTGGCCGGTTTCGCCACCGAAGAGCAGATCCTGGCCGCCAATATCGACACCACTTTCCTCACCACATCACTCACCAGTGAGTTGAATCAGCGGCGCCTCGAGCGCTATCTCACCCTCGCCTGGGCGGGGGGCGCCAACCCCGTGGTCGTCCTTACCAAGGCAGATATCTGCGACGCCCCCGAAACGGCAGTCGCGCAGGTGGACGCGGTGGCCTTGGGCGTGCCGATCCACATCACGAGCAGCGTCACGGGCGCCGGCATCGAGGACCTAAGGCGCTACTTCGAGGAGCACCGCACGGTTGCGTTGCTTGGTTCCTCGGGTGTCGGAAAGTCAAGTCTCGTGAACGCGATGCTGGGAAGCGAGCTTCAAGACGTCGAGGAACTGCGCAATGACGGGAAGGGCCGGCACACCACCACGAAGCGAGAGTTGATAGTCCTCCCCGGGGGTGGCTTGATGATCGACACCCCCGGCATGCGTGAGCTTCAACTGTGGGACGACACCGGAGGTCTCGAGGAAGCGTTCGAGGACATCAGCGTCGTAGCAGCTGAGTGTCACTTCAGAGACTGCCGGCACGAACAGGAGCCCGGATGCGCGGTGCTGGATGCCGTCGCCAACGGCTCGTTGCCTCAAGAGCGCCTCGACAGCTACAGGAAACTGCAGCGAGAGCTTCATCATCTTCACCTGAAACAGGATCGGCGGGCAGCATCCGAGCAGCGCCGGAAACTTCGAGCGGTCCACAGGAGCCGGCGCGGCAGCGGACGCAATGTGGGACGGTCAACCAACGACTAACGGACCCTGCCTCTCGCGAACAGTCGACCGTTATCAGACCGTATAGTTGTTCACTCGACGGACCCACGTCGCGTGGAGGTTCCCAAGGGTCTCGAGCAGGCCTTCTTGAAACAGACAACCGGGCGCGCTCTGCCTTCGAGGGACTATCCTTTTCGCACCAAACGTGGGTGTGTCAAAGGATTACGGGGCGAAGCGAGAGGAGACACCGCGAGGACGGATAGCGGCAGCAGTGTCGCTACTGTCGAGGGTAGGGCTCAAAAGGTAGGTTCAACCGGGGGAAGGGTGATCATGCAATTGGATTCGCTCGCTCGGACGATTTCGGGAGGACATGGTCGCGGCCGGGCTCCGTGGACGGCGCGCTGAACTTCTCAAGCCTTGGATAGCCGTCTCCCCCTCCGGGCGGGACGTGCACGTTTTCTTCAACGTCTCCGACCCCTATGCAGTCTACTCTCACAACGCCGGGAAAACGTGGTCGGAGCCAATCCTCACCACCCGGAGCGGCTTGTATTTCTTCTCGGGCGGCGCGACGGTCACGCCGGACGGAACCGTGTTGAGCTCGCAAGCCGCTTACCCCCAAGACGAAGATGGCCCCATCTCGTTGTTCGTCGTCCGTTCGGCGGACGGCGGCAAGACCTGGGACACGGTCGGGATCGATCGCTCGCGCAAGCAACCGCCTTGTCCTTCATGGGCCGGTTGCACCGCCTCCTTCTACGGGGCGCAGATGGCTATGGCCTCCGATGCGAACGGCAGGATCTACGTCCTCTACAACGCCAACAAGAAGCGAGAGGGCCACACCGCGTCTACCTCCGCTACTCGGACGATTCGGGTAGCACGTGGTCTCTGCCTCGCCGGGTGACGCGCACCCGTAAGCGTGTCGATCACGAATTGCCGATGATCGTCGCAGCAGGCGACGGAGATGTACGGATTGCGTGGATGGACGATCGAAAGCGTCTCGATCGCCGGTGGAACGTCTTCTACAGGCGGTCGACAGACGGTGGCAGGACCTGGGCCAAGAGGTGGAGGCTATCAGACCGCCACGGTGGGGCACCGTACAAGTCGGCAAAGGGGTTCTCCTTTCCTTATGGTGACTACGGGCAACTCGCCCTCGACGGAGACGGTGACGTCTTTGCAACCTGGGGCGAGGGCCCAGCTATGAGCGTCCCGGCGGTTCCTGGTTCACCCACAGCCTGTAGCTGGTCTCTCCCCCACGGACATCCTTCACACCCCTCCCTTCGACCAGTCCGTCAATAGAGGTTGACAGGATGGGTACGTCAACTTAAGATGACTGCATGAGCCAAACCACAAAGCTAGCGACCGCAGCGAGCAGCCGGGATCCGTCCGTTGGCTTGCGCGCAGTTGCCTCTTTGCGCGTCCTCGTGGAGGACCTTCAAGAATTGCAGATCGACAATGCACGCTCTCAGGGGTGGTCGTGGCAGCAGATCGCTTCTGTCCTCGGAGTGAGCAAGCAGGCGGTGCACAAGAAATACGCAGGCCGCCGCCTGCTGGGCCGAAGGAGGTAAGGGGTGTTCGAGCGCTTCACGCATCCCGCAAGGCGCGTAGTGGTATTGGCTCAGGTCGAAGCCCGATCGCTGCGCCACAACTACATCGGAACCGAGCACCTGCTTCTCGGTCTGCTCGGGGAGACGGAGGGGCCTGCCGCTCGTGTTCTAAGAGGACTGGGAGTGGATCGGGATGATATCCGCACAGGGATCGTCGAAAACGTCGGTACGGGGCCCCTCAACCAACCCGACGCCGTGGCTCTAGACGCAATCGGAATCGACCTTGACGCGGTGCGGCGCCGGGTTGAAGAGGCATTCGGCCCCAATGCTCTCGAACGAACCAGAGCAGCGCGCGCTCGCACACTGAAGCGCCGGGGCCTCCGGGGCCGTAAGTACAGGCGGTCCTGCGGCGAGGGCCACATTTCGTTCACGCCACGGGCTAAGAAGACTCTCGAGTTGTCGCTCAGGGAGGCCTTGGCTCTGGGCCATGATTACATCGGTGCAGAGCACGTTCTGCTGGGCTTGCTCCGAGAAGAGCATGGTTTGGCGGCTCTCTTGCTGTCTCGTGCAGGCATTAAATTCGACCTCGTACGGCGACGGATAGTCGAGGAGTTATGCCCCGATTCCGACGCCGGCTGACCAACCAGAGAGGAGCCCTCATGTCGATAATCGATCGTCTCCTGCAGCGGTTGCTGCGCCCGGCGGTGGATTCACTGGTTCGCGAGGCGCTCGACGAGCACGGTGTGGATCAACTCTACCGGTATCGTGTCCACGGAGACAGGTCGCGGCTGCATATCGACCCCACTGCAGTCGTGAACAACGCCTTGTTCAATCTTTCATCTGGAGATATCTCAATAGGCAGCTACGCCTTCTTCGGCCACAATGTGGCGGTGCTCACCGGAACTCATGACATCAACCTTTTCGGACCGCAGCGCCAAACGGCCATACCGTCGACGGGACGTGACGTTGTGGTGGAGGAAGGGGCATGGGTGGCCAGCGACGCTCTGGTGCTCGGGCCCTGCACCATCGGCGCACACGCAGTTGTCGGTGCAGGTTCGCTTGTTATGACCGACGTGGACGCTCACGCCGTCGTGGCCGGGCGACCGGCGAAGAAACTACGCTCCGTCGAGCCTTCCCAGGACCACTCGTAGAGGACGCTCGAGACAAAAAGATAATCTCGGCATGAGACTCGAGATCGGCGCGGGGGAGCATCCAAGGCCCGACTACGATCTCCACTCCGACATCCTTCCCCTTCCGGGCATCGATATCGTCTGCCACCTTGATGTCTTGCCCTTCGCCGACTCGAGCATCACCGCCATGCGGGCCAATCACGTGCTCGAGCATCAGAGCTACGAATTGATCGAGGCGACACTGGGGGAATGGGCGCGCGTCCTTGCTCCGGGGGCCGAGCTTAATATCGGAGTACCGGATGCCCGTTACATTGCTGAGCAATGGATCCAAGGCGCAATGGGCACTCCCGAGGCCAACTACTGGCTGCTCGGCGGGCACTCGGATCGCCCCGCCCACAAAGGGGTTGACGAACGGGGTACGCCTCGGTGGATCTGGAACGCCCACCACACGCTGTTCGATTCGACGTGGCTTCGCGAGCTTCTCGAAGCATGCGGGTTCGAGAACGTCAACATCAATTGCTACGACGTCAGGAATCTGCGCTGCATCTCCACGCTGGCCCGGCGCGTGGCCGGTCAGGACCCACGAAACACGGCGCCGGATAGCCACTGAGTGTGGGATTCTGAGGGGATCCATCCCCGCCTGATCATCTCGATCTCCTGCCACGACCTCGGACGCCATCTCGGCTGTTACGGCGTCGCCTCGGTCAACAGCCCCAATCTCGACGCACTGGCTCGTGATGGGGTTCGTTTCGACCGAGCCTTCTGCGCTGCACCTCAGTGCAGTCCCAGCCGGGCGGCGCTGGCCACCGGACGCTACCCACACAGCAACGGCGTCATGGGTCTGGCACACAGCAACTTCGGGTGGGACCTTCTCCCCGAAGAGCGCCACGTCGCAAGTCTGCTCGCGGCCCATGGCTATCGGACTCACCTCTTTGGGCTGCAGCACGTGACGCCCACTCCTGAACGCCTCGGCTTCGGGGAAATTCATGGAGACATCGAAGAGGCCGAATCCGGGGCCCAGGTTTCCGAGGCAGTGGCCCGATGGTGCTCTTCCAACAGAGCCCCAGAACCTACGTACCTCGAGATCAATCTCTTCGAGCCTCATCGCCCGTACGACTACGGGGGAGTGCATCCGGACGATTCCCACGGCGTGAACATCCCCGGCTTTCTTCCTGAGATAGACGAGTCACAGGCAGAGATGGCGGCACTCCAAGGAGCAATCAAAGCCACCGATAACAACATCGGTCGCATACTCGATGCGCTCGGACGGAACGGGGTCATGGATGAAACCCTCATTCTGTTCACCGCCGACCACGGCATAGCGATGCCTCGGGCGAAATGCACACTCTATGACCCCGGAATCGAGATCGCATTGATAGTGAGATGGCCGGATGGAGGGTTCCAGGCGGGGACTCGATCCGAGTTGGTCGGGAATGTCGACGCACTGCCGACTGTGTTGGATAGTGCGGGCATAGTCGCGCCCCATAACCTTCAAGGCCGTTCCTTCCTGCCTCTGCTCGAGGGCCGCCCCTATGAGCCCCGTACTGCGATCTACGCAGAGAAGACCTTCCACAGCTACTACGACCCGATGCGAGCCATGCGGACGGAACGTTACAAGCTCATCTGGAACTTCGAATCCGCCTTTGCCGTCGAGGTCCCTGGCGATGTCCAGCAAGGAGCTGTCTTTCGATCGTCGCCCATCCGCTATTCACACGATCGTCCCCACGCCGTTGAGCTCTACGACCTGGCCAATGATCCGATCGAGAGAGACAATCTGGCGGCCGACAGAAGCTACGCGGAGCGGTTGGACCAGATGAGTGCTCAACTGCGCCGGTGGATGGAAGACACCGAAGACCCATTGCTCGCCGGTCCCATACCGTCACCACACTATCGGCGCCTGGCAGCCAGCGAGAGCCGGACCCCCGAGAGCCGGACCCCTATGTCCGAGTAAACCACGGTGGGTTTCAACCGGATATGGAGAACGACCTGTTTGCTATGAGGCATGGTGATTCGGGGCGAGCCAACGCCTCAACCACTACCAGATGGGGTCATCTTCGGGGGCCAAAACTGAAGGTTCGCCGCAGCCTCGAACCAAGATTCTTCCCGGGGGACAACCGTGAAACGGCAGCTGTCTTCCTGTGCTACTTTGCCGTTCGCCATCACATCATCCCTGGTTTGGACGGTGCGGACCAACGCCAAGTCCCGTCGGAATTACGCGACGCCTTGACCTCGTCTTCGACCGGAGGGTTGACTTCATGTTCGCGGCACCCCGTCGCGGAAAGACATCGGATGTGGATCTCCTCTGAGGAGGCGTCTACCCGCAAAAAGCTTTTGAACATGGGTGGGTCGTTCCAATCGAGAAACTGCGTCAGGTACTCACGCATGGGTCCGGGCAAACGCCGGCGGCCCAATATTACTTTCTTGAACGCGCGCCGGGCTTCGGGCGTCACAACCACATTCGCATCCAACGGCCGGACCGGCGGAACATCCAGGTGCTCGGCCATCAGTGCCGCTGCCTGATCCGGAGGTATTGCCAACTTTCCGAACAGCCAACCCAGCCGGCGCTCGTACATTTCGCTTACGCGGGACAGCGAGTCCCCTCGCAGGGGATAACAGCGAAAGTCGGCCTCCTTTACACCTGGAAGATCAATGCGAGGGATCTTGTGGGTTCCTTGCATACCTGCACCCCCGCCGCCGTTGACGATGTACTGAATGGTCCGGCCGTCCTCCAGCGAGACCGGGTACCGCTCGTAGTGATGAATGTCACCTCCGATCGCCGCGATGTAGCCGTTCTCAGGCGCCCGGACGATGTCATCGACTGTTTCCCTGCTGCCCTCGATTCTTCCTGGGTGGAGCGCGCCCTCGACATAAAAGGGCTTCGCCGTAAGCAGAATTTTGGGCTTACTCACCGTGCCCGAAAGCCGTCGCAGCCACTCGCCCTGGTCACGGTCGATGTCACCTAGGACACCGGTGTCTATCGCCACCAGCAGTACAGGTCCGGTATCAATCGCAAGATACGGCCCCGGCTGGAGAGCTTGCTGCTCGGGGCGAGCACGGATTGCCTTCATCTCTTCGATCTTTCTTTCGCTCGTCCTCGACGGGTGTCGCCATACAACTCTTCTCAGGGCTCGCTGCCATAGAGCGCCGGTGCCCTCGGCGCCCCGAGGCTTATCGCTTGCTCTGGCGTCACAAAAGTGACGCATGAAGCCGTTCAGGCCGTCATACCAATCATGATTGCCGGGAACTGCGTAGATGGGGCCCAAATAGTCCTTGTACGGCCGGTAGAACCTGTCCTCGTAGTCGACGGCGTCCCCTGATGGGTAGACGACATCGCCGTTGATGAACATGAAGTCCGTGCCCTGTGCCCTTTGCAACAGACCCGGCACAAGGCAGTACTGCGACGCATCTCCCTCGCCGGTATCCGCGAGCACCAAAAACGAGGTATTCGGCCTGTCCGCAAAGTCCCTGATGGTGAAGTCGGGATCGGCGTGGCGGGCAAGCTGACCTGCGACCCACCGACGGCGCTCACCGTTGGTCGGATCACCCAGGGATCGCGCGAGCCAGTCGTTACGCGCCCTGAAGAGCAGCGCCGGGTGGGTCCACGAAAGAGACGCGCGCCCGGAGGGCAGCAAGTCCTTGAATTCTCCCGGTTCGCAGTCCCAGCCGGCGCCCACGCGGGACGTACGCGACGAGCTCGCCACCCCTGCCTCTGTCATCCGGCCAAGACCCGTGGTTGGGCGATCACCACTCGCCGATGGCTATCGAATCCTCGGAGCCAGGCTTTGTGTCCTCCCAAAGGACTGTCAACCAACGAGCACCCGCCCCCCTTCCTCCAGCGCAGCCCGGTCCCGCTCCGGAAGGGTCCAGCCGACCTCAATCGGCGCCCTTGCACCCAGCGCCACCACAGCGTCGGCCACGGCGCGCCGGCCGTCCCATGCGAAGAGGTGGGCCCTGCCCCAGCCCGAGGGCGTCAGGGTCACTTGTCGATCAACGTGTAGAGGTCACAGGGGATTTCGGCCGGATCCGACGGCGCGTCCCCGAACACCGACCAACCTTGTGAGGAGTACTCGCGCTGAGCCTCAACTTCAACTTGAGACCAACGCTTGCCGTGCCTGGCCGACCATCGGCCATCCCATACTGCGAACACGTTGTCGGTAGGCTCAAGGGCCGTGACATCGCAGCCCGGCCCCGTTGGGGTGGCTTTGGAATTCGCCCCCTGACGGAAGATGCTTGCGGTTCGCCACAGCCTAAGGCCCTCCGTACTGAGTTGCTCCGGGAACATGCCCGGCTCGGCCGCCGCATAGAAAGCCTCGGTCGCGAGGCGAGCTGCGTATTGATGATTGCCGTGGTTTCCCGGAACGGGCGCGGGATCCATCGTCACGATCACCTCGGGCCGAGTCGTTCTGACCAGACGCACGATCTTCACCAGCGTCTCATCGTGGCCCCACACCTCCTCGGTGAGAGCTGCGCTAACCGTGTAGTAGAAGTCGACGGTATCGAGGTAGAAAATGTTTTCGATTCCGGCGCGCCGTTCCTCGTCCTCCCGTAGCAACCCCAGCGGGGGACCTTCCTCAGGGCCCACCGCGTTGCCGCCGCCCTCGCCGCGGGTAATCGTTACGACGCCCGTCTCCATGCCGCGGTACTCGTCCCATTGCCCGAAAGTGCACAGGTTGAATGCCTCGTCATCCGGATGGGCTCCGACGAAGAGGACGTCGAGGTCGACACCGCTCCCCAGATTCACGGCCCGCGATGCTCCCGCCCTCCGGACGGCCATGGCAGACCGATCAGAACAATGGACAGCAATACGGACACTGACTTCAACAGCCGTTTCACTTCGCCCCCAGCGTCGGGCGGCCCCCACCTCTTCGCGGCGAAGCGGCGCCCTCACAATGACAGAGTCTTGCAGAAAAAGCCCGGCGCCGATCACGAGCGCCGCCGCTCGCGGGCTGGGCAGCTCGCGATTTGATAGGCTTCACGGATTCGGCTGGGGCCCCAAAGTGACGCAGACGAGATGCTGTGGCATCTCGCTACTGCGAAAAGAGGAGAGCTTATGCACCCGACCCTTTCGTCCCTGAGGAAGACCTTACGGGCGGTGCTGGTAGGTTCGGCCGTCCTTCTCCTGGCGGCGTCCGTGGGTACCGGTGGCGCTGCGGGTTCTACCTCTCGCGCCGCTCCAGAGTGCAGCCGGGGCAGCCTGAACATCGAAAGACATCGCTTCGGCACCGCCCCGGGGGGTGCCGCCGTCCACCTCTACAAACTGACCAATAGCCACTGCATGCGCGTGAAGATCATCACGTACGGCGGCATCATTCAGTCCCTCAGCGTCCCCAACCGCAACGGGCACACAAGAAACGTCGCCCTTGGTTTTTCCAACCTCGACGACTACGTCGAACAGAACGACCCGTACTTCGGAGCCATCATCGGGCGTTATGCAAACCGCATAGCCAACGGCGAGTTCACGCTCGACGGAGTTAGCTACGATCTGCCCGTTAACAATGACCCGAATACCCTGCACGGAGGTCCTAAAGGATTCCATATCAAGGTGTGGGACGCCCAGCCGGTCCAGGATGCAAACAGCGTTGGCCTGAAGCTCAGCTACACAAGCCGTGACGGCGAGCAAGGCTTTCCCGGAAGACTCGAAACAGAAGTCAGATACTCCCTCACCGAAAACAACGCTCTGCGAATGCACTACCTGGCCACTACCAGCGAGCCGACGGTTGTCAACCTGACGAACCACTCTTACTTCAACCTCGGCGGCGAAGGCACGGGCACGATTTACGATCACAGACTGAAGATCAACGCAAACCGTTACACGCCCGTCGACTCGACCTTGATTCCCACCGGGCGGATCGCTCGGGTTGCGGGCACGCCATTCGACTTCCGCACACCCAAAGCGGTCGGCGCGCGCATCCGCAACAGTCATCCACAGCTCTTGACGGGCCTTGGGTACGACCACAACTACGTGCTCAACGGCGGGCGGGGGCTGAAGCCGGCTGGACGGCTAACCGACGCGAAGAGTGGCCGGGTGCTTCGCATCTTGACGACTGAGCCGGGCATTCAGTTCTACTCCGGCAACTTCCTCGACGGGACGCTAGTAGGGACGAGTGGCCGCACCTATCGTCAGAGTGACGGCCTGGCCCTCGAAACGCAGCACTACCCGGATTCACCGAACCAGCGCGAGTTTCCGTCAACCGTGCTGCGCCCGAGCGAAACCTACGACACAACCACCGTATTCAGATTCTCGACGACGGAGTAGGCCAAAAGGTGTCCACGGGGGGCCTTGCCTCCCCCTCCGGGGGACGCCGGCCAAGTCCGGCTACCCCGCGCCCCCCACCGTGTCCTCCTCAGATGTGCACACTGTAGTCGAGCCATTCTTCTCGTTCGGCGCCCACTCGCTCGTAGACGGCCTGGGCGCGGTGGTTGTCTTTCGCCGTTTGCCACGAGAGCACGGTGGCTCCACGAGCCCGGCACCGGGCGCAGCAAGCGGCGATGAGCTCATCCGCCACGCGCAGTCCGCGAGCCTCGGGTACCACGAACAGATCGTTCATGATGCCGATGAGCGAAGCGCTGAGCGTTGACCAGGTCCAGACGAGAGTGGCAAAACCAACCGCAGCATCGGAGTCGTTCCGGGCAATCAGCTGAACCCCCATTCCTGAACGATCGGCGATGAGGGACCGGGACATGTCCAAGAGATCATCGTCTGATGGATTCACCCGGTAGAAGTGACAGTAGGCGCGCATCAACGGGAGGACCTGCGGAAGATCGTCTTCTGTGACGAGCGTAATTTCCATGCGTCCACTGTAGGAGCTGCAAGGGAGACATGGCAATGGCGATGGCGGGGACATTCGAAGAGGCGGATCATTCGAGGCTTCCCCGCGGAAGCGCTCGATCCCCTTAAGCCGGAGCGATATGTGGGCAGGGAACGTTCCAGACCAACCTCGAGGTGTTGGATCGACTACCACGACCTTGGCCGGGCAGCGTACAGGAGCACGGCCAACCTGCAGCTCCTGCCCTTTACCTTGGGAACCGTCCCTTCGAAAGGCCGGGCAACGGTGGCGCCCACGAACTCGAGATCGCTCCTGAGATAGCGTTCCTCGTTGTCGGCGCGTTCCACCGTTGCCATAGCGCGCAGGTCGCGCTCCAAGGAGTCGGCTGTCGAGCGTGCCTCGAACACAATGGAGTCAGGGCTAAATCACAAACGCAACCGGGGCCGGCTCGTCGGACTGCACGCTGCTCGAGCACTCATGCGGCGTGCTACCTTCTGTGGCGGAAGACCTCCTGACGGACCGCTATAGCGGTGTCGGGATTGTCGCTGAAGACTCCGACGACACCAAGCCGGTAGAAGAGTCTGTGCTCGGCGGGCGCGTCACCGTAAGCCTGAAGGAAGTAGGGGCTCTCCGGATCGCCGCGCTGATAGTCCGCCGGCAAGAAAGAGTTCTCGTTTCGAAAGGTGAATGCATGGACGACGAGTCCCGCTCTGTGCGCGTGCCGGACGAGAAAGGTCGGCTTCTTCAGGCGGTTCTGCTGATGGCACAATAAGGTTCTTGTTGGACCCTAATCCATCGGCGTAGGTAGCTATCTCGGCCAGTCCCTTTGGGGTGATCAGGTCAGCGTAGGACCGAGGATCTTCCGCCGCCACGAAGTCGTATGGCCCGCCGACCTCGTCCACGAGCTGAACAAGCCTGAAACCTGTCATGCCGTCCAGGTCCTTCAAATTGCTCACCTCAAAGGACTGGATGTAGACGGGGGCCGTCTCCCCCTATAACCGTTCGCCTTGAGCGCAGACACCAACGGCTCCTCCAACGAAAGACCGATGCCGTCGAAGTAGGTCGGATGTGGAGGACAAAATGGCATCATCGGCTAAGAAGCGTTCGGTTCTGTTATCTCTATGTATGTTGCTCGTGGTTCTCCTAGCCGACCTCGGCGGCTCTGAAGCCCGCAGCGCAACAGAGCGACGCAAGAAGGGCCGATAGTCATAGGACATCGCGGGGCAAGCGGGTATCGACCCGAGCACACCCTCGAAAAGTCCGCACCCCAAAGGCCTCACTGAAATCAGGCTGAGGAGTGCCCAGAAAAATGATCTCGAAGCTGATCAGTCCGCGCCGTCAGTTGAGTGCGGGCATCACTTCGTCATGGATGAGATTCAGTTGACCTATCACGTCCGGGACGTTGGCAA
>JALZIO010000261.1 GCA_030860245.1 Actinomycetota bacterium
GGTCACAGGGCCTCAACTGCATCTGTCAATGGAGTCAGTGCTTCGTCGAGCAAGCTGCGCCTGCACCGATGCGCCGGTGAAATGCCCGACAGGGCACCTAAAAGGGCATGAAGCGTTGCCAGCGTCCCCGCAGGGGGGCCGTCGCAACCTCCAGGACCTCACGCACCACCTCGAGCACGTCGTCGTCGCCGTCCCAGTGCTCGAGCACGATCTCCTCCGGAACCCGATTGAGGATCTGGTCGAGGGCAAACGCCACCAGCACCAGATCGTCTGCCTGTCCGATGAAGGGAATGAAGTCGGGAATGATGTCGAAGGGCAGCAGGAGATAACCGGCGACAATCGCAACGATGGCTTTGTTGCGCGGGGGCACCCTCGGGTCGCGCAGCAGCTCGTACAACAGCTTCAACAGCTGCGGCAGGAACAACCACAGCTCCTTAGCTTGCCGATTCCGGCTTGTCCCTCAGGTCCCCCATGCGAAGTCGTCACGTTTGCCCCCTCCGAAGCCTCGAGCCCTTAGGCCGCCTGATCAAAGGCAAGTGCGGCCGCTCCGATAATGCCCGACTCCGCGCCCAGCGAAGTCACGTCAACCCGGATTGGTCTCCGGCGCTGCGACGTGGTCATCTTCACGAGCTGATCGCGCGCCGGGCCCAGGTAGGGCTCACCCACCTTGATAATTCCCCCGCCGAGCACGATCACCTCCGGGTCGAAGATATTTACGACGTTGGACATACCCACACCGAGGGCTTGGCCGGCGCGCCGGAGGACCCGGCACGCAGTTTCGTCGAACCCAGCGGCCGCCCTGGCGACGTCCCGCGCGGTGATGTCCTCAGCCGAGCCGGCGAAGCTCATTATTGCGCTTTCGGGATTCTCGACAACTCCCTCTCTGGCCAGCCGGGCGATCGCGCGTCCGGCGGCGAGCTGCTCGAAACACCCTTTCAACCCGCACCCGCAGAGGGGGCCGTTCGGCTCCACCACGGTGTGACCGATCTCGGCGCCGGCGCCGGTGGCGCCGCGCAACAACTCGCCGTTGACGATGAAGCCGCTTCCGATCCCCGTTCCGATGGTCAACAGAGCCAGGTTCATTGCGCCCTGAGCCGTCCCGAAGATCTTCTCTCCCCAGGTCGCGGCGTTGGCGTCGTTGTCGACGACCACCGGCAGGTCGAACCGGGCCCTCAACGCCTCGGCCAACTTGGGGTCGTCGTAGACGAGGTTGGCCGCAAAGACGACCGTGCCGGACCTCGAATCGATGAAGCCCGCAGCGCCGACGCCGATGCTTTGAATGCCCACGCCGAGCTCCCCCGAACGCTCCAACAGCTCGTGCACCGTGGCGAGGATCGATTTGGTCCCGGCATGCACGTCGGTGTCGCGTTCGACACGGCATAAAAGCGCCCCCTTGTTGGAGACGATGCCGCCCTTGACCTTGGTGCCGCCGATATCGACGCCGATCGCCGCAAGAGTCTCTGACATCACTGCAGGATACGGGTGTAGGACGGCATTGTCCCGCCTCCCCCTTTAGATGGGCTCGAGAAGGCGGCCGGGGTCGAAGCGCCCGGAAGGGGCTTTGGCCTAAGTGGTCGGCGCCCCCTGGTGGGGCCAGGACCTCTTCGTCGCGCGGAAGTATCCGGTGTTGACGCACAGGGTCCGGCCGATATGCAGCAACGAGGTCAATGGTTGATGGACGTGCCCGAAGTAAGCGCGGCGCGGCTGGACGTCGACGATGTAACCGAGAAGATCCTCGCTCCCTCGTTCGAGCTTCCCGGCACGCGTGTCGTAGCAGAGCTCGGGGACGGCGGGGGGAATATGGGAGCACAGTACGTCCACATCCCCAAGCCCGTCGAGCTTCGCCCGCATCTGCTCGTGGGTGACCTCCCCCGCGACATGGAGCGGCGAGGGCAGCGCTCCGCCCACGAAACCGAACCGCTCACCATCCAGCACGAACACCCGTCCGTCGGCCTCGGTGATGGCAGGGAACCTCTGGGCGAAATCGTGGGCGGTCTCGGGCGAGTCCACATTGCCCAAGATGAGATAGGTGGGATCGACGAGGGCGCTGAACACGTCCTCGTACTGTGCCGTCATGCCCTTGGTGACGGCGCGTCGCACCTCTTCCTCACGACCTTCGGAGCGCCGGTTCATGATCTCTCTCGCCTCCACGGCGCGCCCCTGGGTGCGCAGCCGAACGACCTCGACGACGGTGTTGACGGCGAAGACCTCGGTGAGGATTCCCGTCATGGAGGTGTAGTCCAGGAAGTTGATGAGATCCCCGAGAAGCACCAGTGTGGAACCCTCAGGGACAGCCTTCCTCAGTGCGTCGGACGCGCCGTGGAGGTCGGAGACAATATGGACCGGCATTCGAGGAATGCTACGGCCACGGGCATCTAAGACGGAGGCACAGCTTTTGAATTTGATCTACGTGCATGGCGGCGTCTCGGGGCGCGAGCGGGAGGAAGCCCCGTCCCTGGCGGGATCCCGTCGCGCCGGTCTGGGGGCGGCCGGCGCACTCGATGCGGTAGAGGCCTCTGTGCGGAGCCTGGAGGACAACCCCGTGTTGAACGCCGGGCTCGGCTCCGTTCTGAACCGCCGCGGCGAAATCGAGCTCGATGCCGGCCTGGCGGACGGAACCGCCGGGCGCTTCGCGGGGGTGGCGGGTGTGGCCGTCCGTCATCCAATATCGCTGGCGCGCCGGGTCCTCGAGGACACTCCTCATGTGCTCCTGGTCGGCGAGGCCGCTCACGAAGTGGGAGAGGGCCTGGAGCGCCTCGAGGGCTCGACGCAGGAGCAGCACGAGCGCTGGGCCCGGGCGGAGGCCTCGGGTGAACTGGCGCTCGACCGCTACGGCGCCTCCGAGCATGTCGACACGGTCGGCGCGGTGGTCTTGGACGATGCCGGTCATATCGCCGCCGGGTCGTCCACGGGAGGCGTGTTCGGCCAGATGCAGGGGCGCGTCGGGGATTCGCCGATCTTCGGAGCGGGCATCTACGCCTCGGCGGAGGTAGCCGTCGTGGGCACAGGCGTGGGCGAGTTGTTCCTGGAGACGCTGGCGTGCTATCGCGCCGGAGCGCTGGTGGAGAACGGGCACGACCCACAGAGCGCGTGCGAGAGGATCATCGGATATCTGGGGGAGGTCAAGCCACTGGGGGCCGGCTTGCTGGCGATCGACCGAGAGGGCCGGGCAGGCGCGGCCTTCCGAGGCGGCTCCTGGGCGGTGGAGGGGCCCGACGGCCCCCTGAGGCCGGCCCGCCTCCCCTAACTATCTACCTTTGGGGATTAACTGCGCCATACCGGAGTTAATCCTCAAGAGTCGCGTGCGAAAGAGCCGTCGCAATCAAGTCCACGACCTCCGCACGCCGGGAGACGACCTGATGATGGGTGAAATGAAGCACGACCCACCCAAGACTTTGAAGCGCGTTGCGACGGGCCAGATCGCGTACCCAAACCTGCCGACCGGAGTGATAGCGGTAACCATCCGCTTCGATCGCCACCCTGTGCCTCGGGTACGCGAAATCGACTCGGGCGACGAAGCGACCGCAAGACAGGATCGGGTACTGCCTTTCAGGGAGTGGAAGCCGAGCGGTTGCTATGAGCCGAAGTAGGCGCGTCTCCAACACGCTTTCGGGGATGGCCGCGCCAACGGGACGCTCCGAAAGCAGCTTTCTCAGTACGTTGCTTTGCACTTTCCCCTTGGTGCCGATACTCAGACGCCACTGCAACCTCCGCACCGTGGTTAGTCGCCGCCTCAGAGCATCATCGAGTGCCACTTCGAGTCGTTCAACTGGAATCACCCCAGCCGAGATCCAAGAGCGTGCGCTCGGGCTTGGTGAGTGGGATGGCGCGCCGCTCCATGTCGCACGGCGGCCAGGCGGTGACGCGATGGACAATGATGCCCGGCATATGGCGCACATCGTGCATCGTTGTGATCTCGAGTGGAGTCTCGTCGACGCCTTCCAGCGCCCAGAGGCGCGCTGCCGCTCGGTGAGACGCGAAAGTACCTTCACCCGGTGACAGGCAAGCCGCAACCAGTGCCTGCTCCCAACTCGTAGGCGAGGTTGTCATCCGGTAACTGCCCCGATAGATGCGCTCGACTCGGCCGGCTTGAAGGGCGTGACCGATCACGCCGTCTGAGACCCCGCGTTCGCTCGCCTGTCGTCGAGAAAAGACACCGAGTTGCTTGGCTGTTAGATCCCTGAGGATTCCCTCGAGGCTTGCTTCACGGGATCGTGATGGCACGCCCCCAAAGTAATTGGGCTCTGGGGGAGGCTGAGTGTCGGCCGTCACATACATCGGCGTGATTCATGGTTGCTGTCTCCTGCCGGCCGATTGGTGGAACGCGTCAGGCTGCGCCGGCGCGTAAGCCGGATGCGACCAACATGCCGAGAAGCATGACAAGGAGCGCCAGTACCGTGAAGAGGAACGTCCGGCCCTTGAGGATTACGGCACCGGGGTCGTGGACGGCTTCCCGGTAGGCATCGTGGGCAGTCACAATCCAGAGACCAAAGGATGCGGCGCCGAACACGATGGCTATGAGCCCCGAGCCCGCTCCATCCTGTAGGCCCGCCAGCAAAACTATCCCGGATACCCACAGGCCGAGGACGGCCCGGGCGACGGCCTGGCCCCACAGCCCCAGATAGCCGTGCCCCGCGCCCGGCATGAAGAGCGAAAGCATTGCCGCGGTTCCGGGATCACGTTCCGGCCCCACCTGTTCGGGCGGCTTCATCGTCGAGACGAACGAGGTGCCGCAGGCGGTGCAGGCGTCGGCGTCGAGCGAGTTGGTGGTCGCGCACTGTCCGCACTGCCAGCTGACGCCGCCCCCCTCCTCGACGCTGAAGATGTCGCCTCGGGGGCCCGGATCTGCGTGACGGTCCCCCAGGCCGGGAATCGGTTGAGTGTCTTCGGCGCGCCGGCTACCCGGCTCGAGGGTGGCCGCAGTGGTGGGCGCGGGAGTGCTCTCTGGGGTGGTCAGCGGGGCAAAGCATTGGCCACACCACTCGGAGTCGGATCGGTTCAACCCTCCACACGCAGGGCACCTGGTGGAGGTCTCGGTGCTCACGCCCGCCATATCGACCAGCCGCACTTCCAACTGAAGGCTGCAAAGTGAGGGGCTAGTAGGTGTGTTCGGTGCCCGGGTAGGTTCCGTCCGCTACGTCTCGGGCGAAGGCGCCGGCAGCGGCTCGGATTTCATCCCCCAGAGAGGCATACGTCTTGACGAAACGCGGGAGCCGTCCTTCGGTGATGCCCAGGAAGTCGTGCCATACCAGCACCTGCGCATCGCAATGTGGTCCTGCGCCGATCCCGATTGTCGGGATCTCGAGATCGGACGTCACCTCTTGAGCGACGGCGGAGGGCATCGCCTCGAGCACGACTGCGAAGGCGCCTGCGG
>JALZIO010000271.1 GCA_030860245.1 Actinomycetota bacterium
CAGGAGAAGCGGCGCAGCCCGTCGCTACTGGTCTTCCTTTCCCTGAAGGGCGACCTTCCTCCCGACGCAGCGGTATTCGGGGAAGAGGTCGATATAGTGATCGCCACCACGCGTGTGGGCGCCGAGACGGCCAACGCGCTCAAGTCGGTGACCGCAAAGGTGGACGTGCTGGAGCTTGGGGACGACGGAGTGGATGTTGTCCGATTGATGACCGTGCTGCGGGCCGATTACGGTGTCGAGCGCTTGCTCTGCGAAGGGGGCCCCCGTGTCTATGGATCGCTTCTTGCGGCAGGCCAGGTGGACGACGAGTTCATCACCTTGTCTCCGATCATGATCGGGAATGCGCCGAACGGCCCCCACTGTCCCAGCCTGGTAGAGGGCGTGCGATTTGCACCCGGCAAAGCACCGCAGTCGCGCATCCTCGCCCTGCGGCGGGCGGAACATCACTTGTTCCTGAGGTCGCGTTACCGATTATGATCCTCAACGGACGAAGTGGGGTCGAAGTACTCGCGCCACGATTTTATCCGACCTTCACCCAGGTCGACGATGATCGCGTCATGCGTGACGCTTCTTTGGCCGTCCGACCTGCGCGTTACTTCCCAGAGCCATTCGATTGCCACCTGGGACTCGTCGCATGAGGAGAACACATTGGCTACGGTGACCTTCAGGTCGCGATAGGCCGCATGAAAGCCCTCCATCTCCGAGCGCAGTTCCGGCAGTTTCCAGCGACCGGCGGGCGCAATCAATTCTCCGTCGGGCAGCCAATCTTCGGCCGCCAAGTCGAAATCGTTGGTTTCCCATGCACGCGCCTGACGGTTGACCAGCGCCTCGATGTGCCCGCCGTCTGTCACCCGGCTCTTCCTTCGATTCGGTCCAGGTAGAGGATGGGCCGAGGCTGGAAGCGGTTCACGAAACGAAAGCTCCCCAGTCAAGGAAAACCCGCGTCAGTATGGCCCCGAAAAGGAGCACGATGCCGCCGACAAGGGCCAGGTAGTCGATGCCCCTCATGCGAAAGTCGTTGGTGAACGTGCGCTGGGCGCTGCCAGAGAAGGCCTTCGACTGCAACGCGATCTCCAGAGTCTGAGCTTTTACAAGGGCGCCGAGGATTAGAGGAACAGCGAGGCTGGCGAAGACGGGGATGCGTTTGACGAACCCCATCTTCTCGATTGCAAGCCCGCGCAGTCGCTGCGCTTCCGTGATGGTGGTGATCTCACTGAATATGAAGGGCACGAACCGGAGGCCGACCGAGAAGACGTAGGCGACCTTGTAGGGCACTCGGAGTTTTACCAGACCCAGCATCAGGTCGTTGACATCGGTAGTCATGACGACAAGTGGCAGGACGAGCAGAGGGGTCAGGATTCTGAATAACACCATCCCGCCGAACACCAGGCCCTCCCAATAGAGAGCAAGGCGCCCGCCTAGAAGCGGAACCCACTCGGGGACCGATGCGATGGCTCTTTGCCCTTGCGGATTGAAGAGGCCGTGGATGAGCAGGACAAGGAGCATGAAGGGAATCATCGTGATGACGAGGCGGCGAATGTAGCGGGTTCCGATGTGGGCGGAAAGTGCCAGCCCCAGGGCCACGAGGAACATAGCGAGCTGGTAGATGACGCTCTCCCAGACGAAGATGAGGGTGCTGGCAAGGAACATGACGAAGAGTTTGACCCGGACATCGAGGCGGCTGAAGAACGACGGACGCGAGATCCGTTCGACGTACATGGAAGGCATTAGCCTGCAACCATCGTCAGAGCCAGCTCCTCGGGTGTCAACGGCCGTGTCCGTTTCAGAGATTCGTCCCCGAGACCTTCAACGAAGCGAACCAGTTGGGGTGGGTTCAGATAGGTCTCCTCGAGGGTTGCCGTTGCGTAGAGGCCGCTCCTCAAACTCGAGTCGGACAGAAGGCGGCCCCGGCCCATGATCAGGAGGCGCTCTGCGTACCCCGGCAGGAGGTAGAGGTGGTGGGTAACCACGATGATCGTCTTTCCAGCACTCCAGAGCTCTCGAGTGAGCTCTAGGATGGCCTTGGAGCCTTGGTAGTCCTGTCCGGTCGTAGGCTCGTCGAAGATGAGCACCTCGGGCCTCATGGCCAGAATGGCAGCAATCACCACGCGGCTTCGGTCCGCCTTGCTCAGTGTGACCGGATGACTTTCGGCCACATCACTGAGGCCCAGCTGCTCCAATGACTGCTCGACCCGTGCGGCAGCCTCATTCTTGGCCATACCGAGCTTGAGCAATGCGTAGCCCACCTCGGTCCTGACGGAATCCGTGAATATCTGATTGTCGGGATTCTGCGACACATAACCCACACGCTGGGCGACCTCGCTGACTTCGTAGTCCCGCGTGCTTCGGCCGAAGACCTCCACCGTACCGGAGGTAGGGGACAGAAGTCCCACGAAATGGCGAATCAAGGTTGATTTGCCGGCCCCGTTCTGGCCCACGATGGCGATGTAGTCGCCTCGCACTATGTCGACGGAAAGGCCGCGCAATGCCTCGGTCCCGTCGTCGTAGGAGAAATGCAAATCGCGTGTTTTGATCACTGCATCGTCCGAAGGCGCAGGCTCATAGTCGGGCTCTGCAAAGCCGTTTTGCGGCCGGCGACTCGAATGGACCGACCCGCGCTGCTCGAGTGCTTCGGACAGGGTCACAGGGTACCGACCCGGCATGCTCGTCCCCCGGAAGGCGGAAGAGAAAGCAGTGGTTACGGCGGGGGGACGAACCCCGTGTTCAAGCAAGAAATCAATGTCCTGGAAGAACTCGCTTGGAGGCTTGTCCGTTTGCAGATGGCCTCCGCTTAGCAGAAGAATCCGGTCGGCGTACTCTGCCAGCTCTTCGCTCGCATGGCTCACCATGACGACCGTGATGCCGTGATCACGGTTCAGCCGGCGCGTCACCTCGAAGACCTCCTGCGCACCCACCGGGTCGAGTTGTGAGGTTGGCTCGTCGAGCACGAGCAGGGTCGGGCGGATCGCTAATGCGGCGGCTATCGCCAGACGCTGCTTCTGGCCGCCGGACAGCTGATGGGGATGTTTGTCCTCGAGGCCTTTCAGTCTCAAGGCTTCCAGAGCGGCTGGAACTCTCCTGTTGATCTCCTCTACCGGGAAGCTGAGGTTCTCGAGCGGAAAGGCGACCTCACTGCCTACCGACGGCGCCGTCAGCTGCATGTCGATGTCTTGGAAGACCATTCCGACGTGGCGCGCCAGCTCGTGTGTCGGATGGTCGACCGTGTCCATGCTCCCGACGCGAACGGAGCCGAAGAACTCCCCTCCGTAGAAGTGGGGGACGATGCCGTTGAGGGCAAGACACAATGTTGTTTTTCCGGCTCCGGTCGGTCCCATGACGGCGACGTACTCACCTTCGGACACCCGCAAGCTCACGTCATGGAGCGAGAACTCCGCCGCTTTAGGGTACCGGTATGAAAGATCCTCGATGCTGAGGATCTGGTTGTGCAATTCCCGGGCCAATCGCCCTGCATTCGTCGTCAGTAACTGGCCATCTCAGGCTTGACAATGGACGAGCGCCTCAGGCCCGCAATGACCCCAAGGGCAATGAGCGCCCCAATCAGCGGGAAGATCGTGCGCTCCAGCAGAATGACGGGGACCAGGACCGGCCAAACCTCGGCGGGCCAGGGGTTGGTTGCGAAGCTGGGAACCCAAAGGGCTTGCATGCCGGCGACGGATCCGAAGAAGAAAGGTATGTAGAGAGCGACGCCCAGTCGCCACCCCAAGCTTTGGTCGCGCAGGTGGGTTGTGTAGAACTTGCGAACGGCCGGGATAGCGATGAGGATCAGCCCCAAGGTCACCGCGAACGCGTTCGAAAGCCACATCCCGGGGCTTATCCCGAAGTTCGTGGCCTGAAAGTAGTAGACGACATGCAGGGCTGCCACGATGACCCAGGGCACCAGCCATGCGCTCTTGTTCCTCTGGGTGACCATGGCCACGGCAAATGCCGACATGCCTCCCATCACGAAGCTCCACGGGCCAAGAGAGGTGTACGGGGCTATGGCGTTACCGATGAAGATCCCAACGATGGACGCGATCGGACCCGCAATTGGGCCGAGGACCAGCCCGACGAGGGGGTGGATGGCGTCGTGCAACGGCCATCCACCGCCGGCGGAGCCGATGACGATGGAGGCCGGGATGAAAGCAAGCGCTGCGACGATGGCCGTGAACACCGCCACGTAGGAGATCGGCGCACCACCGATCTTCGCACCGCCCCCTCCGGTGATCTGCCGCCTGGCGCCCTTCTGGACTGTCGACATTTCAGCCACCTCCCGCTCCGCCTCACTCGCCCGCCCCAACTGGTCTGACATCTTACATGCTAGTCCTTTGAGCCGGAGTGTCAACAATCGGCGGCCCCATGGCTGCGCCCTCCAGGGAACGCCAGGGCAAAACCCCCCGCACGCACAGGTAGGACCAGCGAGGACGTGCCCTGCCCTCTCGATCATGAGGGGGTGATCGCGAGCTCGGGATCGGCATCCAGAAGCGCGCCCATCCGGGCGGCCTCCTCTTCGAGCCCTGAGCGCGCCGACCTTGACAACGGCTTGAACGGCTCCACTCGGATGATGGCGCGGCCACGCTTCCGTTCGAGCTTCCATGCTGCCTTCACCCGGCCATCTATGAGCACCGATGGAAGTGACCAAACGGCTATGCGAGCTCGATAGATTCGGCCTTTGAAGGCGGCGTCGACTATCGCTTCGGAATGGGGCGCGCTCATCACGAGGAGTTGGTCGAACGACGGCAGGAGCCTCACACCCTTGACGGCTCGAGCGGTCTTCAACGATCTGAGGTCGCTCGTCAACACCCACCGCTTCGAGCCGCCGCATTCGACCTGGGTGAGGTCCTGCGCCAAGGACTCGAGTACTCGCCCCGCTTCGGGAGCCCGGACGCCCCACCAGCGGGCAACCTCTTCGCGCGAAGCGGGTCCGTAGACCGCCAGGAAGCGGCGGAAGACCTGCTGGAGCGCCTCGTCGGTGTCGTACTCCTTCCATTGACCCAGCCATTGATCGGGCCTGACGAAGGTCACGCTGCGCCCGGATTGTGGCCCAAAGCACATCAATCCGCGGAAGGCGGCGGGCTTCAGCAGCTCTCCCCATCCCGAACGAAGTCGGTCCTCGAGGTGGCGCCTCCTGGTGATCTTGAGAATCTGATCCGCAAGCTCTTCTCGGGTGAGCATCTGTCCGTCTAGCGCACGGGGGATCGCATCGAGCACGGCCTCGATGTCGGCAAGCTCGAGCTCGAAGTATTTGAGAAACGACGGATTCATGTACTGATCGCGCGTCCTCTGCGCGGCGCAGTAAAGGGGAAGATCGTCGGCCGTAAAGACGTGGAGGGTGCCCCGCATCGCCCACGTCTTGACGAGGGTGCGCTCGTCCTGGATGGCAGCATCCACCAGGGCTTGTCTCAGCCCCGATACGCGGGCGGAGAGGGCCAGTGGGACCGACGACAAGATCTGCGCGTGGGCACCGCACATATCTGTCACGGTCGGAACCAGCCTGGCGCGCGCAACTCGGCGCGCCAGATGCCCGCGCGCCAACCGCCAATTGGTCACCCGCTCCCAGGAGAGCGAGGGCGTCTCCCGCCCCTGCTTGGGCCGAGTGGCCGGCGAATGTGACCTATCCACACTCATCACCCACCGGGCCCCTTTCCATGTCTCACCAAGGTTATCTTCACGGCAACCGCGAACGCCGATCGCGGCGTGGCCAAGCCGCGGTTTGCCCCGCGGATCGTAAAGAGGGCCTCAGATCTGGATATCGGGGGGCACCGGGGGAGGGGGACCGTGGATGCAGAGATTCACCGAGTTGATCCGGCGCAACGCGGGGGCTGCTAGACGTTCTGCCTCAGATTGGGGTGTTGCCCGCGTTCGGAGTCGTTCTGCTCGAGGTCGCTTCGATCAGTCTGCGGCGGTAGATCGTGGCATAGAAAACTCAGGCGCGGGCTTCGCGCCGATCCGCCAGAGACGCACGTGACCCCTCAGTCGAGCCTTCTGGCGGTACGAGTGCGGGAATGTGCTTCTCGATGCCGAACGCGTGGTCGAGCGAGGGGCGGCCGGGTCCCAGGAGCATGACTCCGATGAAACTTGCGATGTAAGCGAGATCGCGCTCGTAGCCCACGCCCTCTGCGGCGATGAGCCCCACCTCTCCACTCACATAGATGATTGCGCCGATGAGGTTCGCGATCAAGAGCGCCGCAACCACGCGGGAGAAGAGCCCGAGGACCAGCAGAGCTCCTCCCACCAACTCCAGCATTGTCACAGCCCAACCC
>JALZIO010000283.1 GCA_030860245.1 Actinomycetota bacterium
GTACGCAACGGTGCCATCGTCGAACGCGAAGTCGATATGCGTTGCGCGATGGGGATACGGCCCATCCGGCTTGGGAACCGGGTGTCCAGCGATGGCCCGCGTACCATCCGAGCGCAGGACGGCTAGCTGTCCCGCGAGTTTGAAGTGGACCATGAGCGACAACTCGCCGGAAAAGTCGATGGTCAGAATCTTGGCACGCCGACGCGCACCGAGGACGACGCGGCCGCCCAGGTCATCGAGATCGGGGATCTGAGAATATCGAAGCAGTTTCGGAAGGCGAACGTCGACTCTGGAACAACGCAGGCCCACCAGGTGCTCGAGCACGATTCGCCGAATCGTCTCTACTTCCGGCAGTTCAGGCACGAGTCGGTTCGATACCCTTCGTCTCGAGTTGACGCATCCATTGAGCGGCACGCATGGCCGTCTGCACCCCCTCCTCCTCATCGGCGGAAACGGTGATGACACGGGCCATGACGTCAAACGCCGCGTGCTTGGCAACGCGGTGAGTCGCTTCGTGCAGAAACAACCGAGGTCCGAGTAATCGCCCGACGGTTGAGTAGCTGACCCGCCAGCCATCCTCCTGGCGGCGAAGCGTGACGACATCCCGCCCTTGACGCCAACTGAACTCACGCATGTCCGCCTTGGCCTCGCCGGGCATCGATGCCCCTTTCCAGTGAAGCAGATACCATCGAACCCGGCCGCTCCAGCCGAGGGGAAAAGACAGTTCAAACGCCAACGTGAAACCTTCCCGCTTTGCAGGTGGGAGAACTGTCCAACTGGCCCGCTATCTGGACCCGAGGTCCATTGTGCATCGGCCGTATCGCACGTTGCCTCGGATTTCAGGCAAGCAGCGATGCTCTCGGGACTGTCCCCAACACCATTCGTCTCTAGATGGGCTCATGAACGACCAGGCCAAGGGCTTCCCGTCCGCTCGGCAAGGCGCCCAGTGTACTTGATGGCGTGCCATCGAGACACTGATGCTTCGACCCGTCCGTTGTTCCACTACGGTCGCTCGAAGCTCACAAACGCGCCGTCAGGACTGCGCCGCGCGACGAGAAAGCCGAGGACGGCATCCACGTTGATCGGCCCGTAGATGTGTGGATAGAGGCCAGACGCATCGTCGTGCCGAATCTCTGCCGTGATCGACTCGAGATCAAGGAGGAGGGCGATGTGGGGTCGAAGATCTGAGGTATAGAACATGTTGGCGACGTCAAGGAGCGCCTTGATGCCAATCGTGGTGTGAACAAACCCGTCCTGCTCGTATGCTTCCGGCACGTAGGCGGGTCCTGTCCGCTGCCGCTCCCAGGCCTCCACCGGAGTCAGGTGAAGTGTTGAGTCGCCCGCCAGTTCGTCCCGTCGCAGCCCGGTTTCATGGTGAAATTCGTCCAAGACTGGTCCCTCCGCGTTGACATGATGCTCGCATGCCTACATGGCTCCTGCTTGCTCCAGAGCATACGATAGGGCCGGTGGGGTACGTCCTGTCTCCAAGCGCGCTATGCTTCAGGCTGGAAGGACGCACAGAGTCTGTGGCTGGTTTGACGGTACGAGCCAGAGGTTCTTATAGTCCAAGCAATGACAGACGTGCCTTGGTTCATCCAATGGGAGTGGAAGAACACCCCGTGCAAACCCGCGACGAGATCCGACTCACCACACTGGCCCGCTGCGCTGGCTGAGCATCCAAGATGGGTCCCTCGACTCTGGCGCAGGTGCTGCGCCCGCTTGCCCACCGCACCGACCCACGGCTCATCGTCGGTCTGCAGACCAGCGACGACGCCGCCGTGTTCGCCGTGCGCGACGACCTCGCCATCATCCAAACGGTCGATTTCTTTTCACCCATCGTCGACGACCCGTACATGTTCGGCCAGATCGCGGCGGCGAACAGCCTGAGCGACATCTACGCGATGGGGGGTGATCTGCTCTTCGCCCTCAACATCGCCGCGTTCCCGGACGACCTATCGCCGGCAATTCTGAGTGAAATCTTCGAAGGTGGCGCTGACAAAGTGGCCGAGGCGGGTGCCGTCATCGCTGGCGGACACACGGTCACCGACCCTGAACCGAAGTACGGCCTCGTCGCGACCGGCACCGTCGATCTCGACAACATCTGGACCAAGGCCGGGGCGCAGCCCGGCGATGCCCTCTTTCTCACGAAGTCGCTTGGTACTGGGATCATTACCACCGCACACAAGAGGAACGCGGTTGACGAACAAACCCTCGACAACGCGGTCAAACAGATGGCGACGCTGAACCTCGCCGCAAATCGAGCCGCCCGAACGGTGACGATTCATGCCTGCACCGACATCACCGGGTTCGGCCTGCTGGGGCACACCTGGGAAATGGCGAGCAAGAGCAATGTCAGAATCATCCTCACGGCAACTGCGCTGCCGCTTCTGTACGGCGCGATTGACCTTGCGCGGAGCGGCAACATCGCCGGTGGGTTAGAACGCAATCGGACGTACTACACGGCAGAAGCCGACGACCCCGTGGAGTTAGAGCCCGGACTTGATGCTGCGTTCACGGACGTGCTCTTCGATCCCCAGACGTCCGGCGGTCTCCTCTTCGCCGTTCCCGAAGCAGCCTCCTCTGAGTTCCGTGATGCCATGGCAAACGCGGACGTCACGATTTGGCACGTCGGGTCCGTTGGCGAAGGGACGGGTGTCCTTGTCCATTCTTGAAAGGCACACTCATGAGTAGCACCGACGAGTGGCAACGCCGATCCTCGATCTACCGTCACCATCCGCTCCGCGACTTCGCGCTGCACCATGACTGTCAGCGACGCGGGAACCGGAGGTTGGTCTAGCAGGTGTCGCAGGATGACCGTGGCGGAGCTGTAGGGAAGGTTAGCCACCACTTTGTAGCCTGGGGCAAAGCCGAGATCACCTGGCTGCACATATCTCGCATCTTGCTCGGCGATCTGCAGTCGGGCTTCGGCGGAGTAGGCGACGCGCAAATGCGCTGCAAGCTCGTCGTCCAGCTCTACCGCGACAACGCGCGCGCCTCGATCCACGAGCGCGCTCGTCAGAATCCCCAATCCCGGACCCACCTCAAGTACGTGATCGACCTCGCTGATGGATGCCGTCTCGACGATGCGATCGACGATGCTTGGTTCGACGAGGAAGTGCTGCCCCATCGCCTTGGATGGCACGACTCTCGAATTCTTGAGGAGCAGCTCCCAATCCTGTCGGGAGTGGGGACGTGGCATTTCTTCCTCGGAAGGTGTCGATCTTGTAGCTTCCAGCGCAGTCGTTCGAGGACCCAGGCCAGCCCGG
>JALZIO010000298.1 GCA_030860245.1 Actinomycetota bacterium
GGATAGAGCGGGAGACTTCTAATCTCTAGGTCGGGGGTTCGAATCCCTCCGGGCGCGCCACCTGACTGCGCGCCGCTCAAACCCGCAGGCTCTCAGTCTCCTGTCGTCTCCTAGTAACGCGTGGAATTCTCGCACTCTCTGAAGACGTCGTTAGCTTCCCCCGAGCACCAGTCTCCAGTTGTATGACTGCCACCGTACAGATAATCAGGAGCACTTGCACCTGGCGCATCAGGACGATCTCTAGCGTCTAGGTCGTCGTTTCCCGCCCCGCCATACATATAGTCGCTGAAACCAACTGGATCGTTATAGTTTTCGTGATCCGAAAAGGAGTCGTTCCCATCGCCACCATAGGACTTGTCGGCCCCTAAGAAACCCATGAGAACGTCTGCGCCCGCGTTGCCTTCTAGGTAGTCGTTGCCGGGACCAGCCCACATCCAGTCGCCGCCGAGCGACCCATAAAGCTTGTCTGCGTCCGGGCCTCCATCAAGATCGTCGTGACCCGCCCCGCCAGCAACCTTGTCAACTCCGCTGCTCGCAACGACCCGATCATCTCCCGTTGCCCCGCAGATCAAGTCCCGTCCACCGAAGCCATACATGTCGTCGTTACCGCCCAATCCCACGATTACGTCCGGGCCGGCCGTTCCCTCTAGGGTGTCGGGGCCGTTGGTGCCGACTACGGTGGCGCGCTTGCCGAAACAGGTAGGTGCAGCCTGTGCTGGCAGAGCTACTGCTGTGAGCAACCCTCCCAATACAGATAGAACTACGAATGAACGTGCAACGGGACCCTTACTAGTTTTCTTCAAGGCTTGTCCCTCAGAGCGGGGCCGACAATAGTTCCCCCAGGCAACAACCGAATGACTCGCCGTTTACTCATACGACTCGCCTCCTCGATAGTCGAACCGGACCGATTGCTATACAACAACGCCGGACCGACGGGAAAGTTGTCTCCCCCGCGGCTATCGTTGGGCGATCTCGCCCCTCCGAGAGCCGTTCCCCGATCACCTCCGGCTCTTCCAGGTCCCGCAGGTCGCATAGGGGTCGTCACCGATGCGGTCCACCGTGTTGCCGACCGCCGGGCACAGGTATACCGGTACCGATACCTCGAACACCCGCGATCCGTCTTCCGCCGACGGTGAATACACGTTGAGCTTTGCAAAGGTGGGAATGGCGACCTCGAACTTCATACGCTTGGAGAAGTCACCGCGGCATCCGCTCCCGCAGGTGGCGGTCGTGAACCCATCGGCGATGATTTCTCCGTCGCGGTCGACGAGCTCGTAGACAACAGTCGCTTCGAACACGTTCGCCGTTCCCTCCATGGTGAGGCTCTCGACGAACGACTTAGGGTGTTCGGCGTAAGGGGGCTCGGTGACCACGATTGGGGGAAGCAGCCTCTCGTAGGAAGCCTCGGTCAGCGGGACTTCGGTCAGCGGGGCGCCGTCGTCGAGGATCTCGACGCTGTTAACGTCCTCGTACTGCAGGACCGTGGCTGCAACCTGCGCCAGGGCAAGGCTGCGATCGCCGGCGGAGAAACCATCCGGGAAGCCAGACAAGTCGACCGTCGTGCGCCGGCCAAGATCGAGTCGGTTGAGACGGGTCGCAGGCGAGAACGCAGTGCGCACGCTAGGGGCGGTAGTCTCCGCAACCGGTACGGAGGGGCCGCCGAGCACCTGCTTCAAGGCCGACTCCATGAGGGCCACTCGGTCGGCCGGAGCGCGTTCGCTCGCGCTTGCCGGGGGGGGTTCGATGAACTGATGATCGAGGTACAGCAGGTCGCTCTGTGCGTACCAGGTCTGCATCGTGATCAGACCGCGCGTCGACTCGTTCGCGTCCCCATCGTCCACCGGTGGGGTGTCCTTGTCGCCTGGGGCGTCCTCGTCGCCGGCAGGAGGAAGCAGTGCCGCGTCCTGCTTCAGAAGCGAGCCCGCGCCCTGCACGCCGGCCACCACGGCTACCGCGACCACCGCTGCCGCCAGGACAACGCCGACTTTGCGGCGCACCAGCCGTCCATGTGCCCGAGCCCGGAACCGATCCCAGTCGTCCTGCGATGGGAGCTCCGCCTCGCGCCGCTGCACCCCCATCTGTCGCAAACGCTCATCGATATTCATTGTGCGGTCACTCCTTTGCCCAGCTCGGCGCGCAGTCGTATGAGCGCGCGTCGAAGGTCAGATTTCACGGTATTGAGTGGACGGTCGAGCACATTGGCGATGTCCGTTTCGCTCATGTCCTCGTAGAAGCGCATCACGACTACCGCTCGTTTGATGGGTGAGAGCATCGAGAGCGCTTGGGCCACGCGCATCGCCTCGGCGACGTCGGGCTGCAGGCTCGACAGTTGGAGCTCCGGGGCCTTGCGACGTTCCAAGACCTTACGACGGTAATTGCTGCGGCAGAGGTTGACCAAAGTCCTGCGCACGTACGGACCCGGGTCGGCGTTTCGAATACGAGGCCATGCCGTGTACGCCTTGAGGAGAGCCTCCTGCGCCAGATCCTCGGCATCCGCCGAGTTTGCGCTGATGAACAGCGCCAGTCGCCTAAGGTCGGCCACCTGAGTGCAGTAGAAGTCCCTGAACTCGTCGTCGCGCTCCTGCATCCGCATACTGCTATTGACACACAGGAATGTCGAAAGGTTGCATCCACCCCATGACCGGGGGAGACTCTGTTCCGCCACGCGGCGCGCCCCCTCGGCGGGAGCACGTCTGCTTCGCCCCTGGGCATACTGGATTCTGCGTCGCGCCCGATGGGGATCCCCCGACGTAGGACCGAACTCGACGCTACCTGAGGAAGGACGGCTGACAAGGATCGTGTTTGTCGACCATGGACCGGACCTCGGCCTCTGGCTGTACTCGTTTAGCCTGCGGAATCCTGCGAAGTTTTGGCTTTAGCCGGTCCGGCCCCGAGCGGTCTCACCTGTAGACCTCACCTCGCGGCGCCACGTTAACGACGACTACAAGGAGCTCATCGTCATGGATCTCATAGACAATCCTGTAGCCGCCGACCCTTATGCGCCACGCAGGCGGATCGAAGTCGGTCAACTTGGCCGCTCCCGTCGGCAATGGTTCCTCGGCAAGCGATCTGATACTCGACTTCAGGCGTTCATATCCTCGGGGATCGCCCTGGCGGATTCGCCGGAGCCCGCGCTCAGCCTGTTTTGCGAGCCGGACCCGGTACATCAGCTTCTTCGGCCTCTACGGAGGAGAAGACCGACTCCGCGGGGCGTCCACGAATATCGCCCGCGCGGTGCTCGAGGATCGCGACCGTGTCTTCAAGGTCTTCGACCCCTTGCTGAAGCTCGTTCCACCGCTCCACGGAGACGACAACTGCCAGCGGCCGGCCTCGCTCGGTTATCAACAAAGAGTCGTCCTCGAGCTGTGCCAGTTCCTCTCGGATCCGATCTCTGAGCCCGGTCTTGGGAACGATTCTAGTTGCCATGGCGGTAATTGTACGTCAGAGCGTACGTTCTAGGCAAGGTGAGCAAGTGTCTCCAATTCCTCTCCCATCCGTTTGGGAGGTACACCCAGCTTGGGTAGGAGCGGGAGGCTAATACGCAAACTCGCTAGCCGCTTCCTCTGCCCCGTCGAGACTGGACGGTACCCGGCGCGCCGAACACGTCGATCTGTCATTTCCCCATACAAATGGTTACGGGAAGGAACCATTGAGCCGACCCACACGATGACTTTTCTGCCGCCGGGTCGTCTTCTAGGACATGGGCCCGACTCGGGCTGGCATCATTCTAGGAGAGGAGCTTGTCATGCTCGCGAATACCAAGGCATTCAGCGGTTTTGCTGTGGACGATCTGCACAGGGCCCAGGAGTTCTACGGCGAAACCCTTGGGCTGAAGGCATCGATACTTGACCAGGAGAACGGGCTGATGTCGCTGCACCTCGCCGGCGACCGGGATACGCTCGTCTACCAGAAGCCCGACCACACGCCGGCGACCTACACCATCCTGAACTTCCCGGTGGACGACGTCGACAAGGTCGTCGACGAGCTGGCCGAGCGTGGCGTGCGGTTCGAGAAGTACGACGGCTTGGAGCAGGACGAAAAAGGCATCGCGCGCGGCGCGGGGCCGAACATCGCCTGGTTCAAGGACCCCGCCGGAAACGTGCTGTCCGTCCTGCAGGAAGAGTAGAAGCGCCTACGTGATGCTGGCGATCCCATGAGCGATTGTCTCTAATCCCTCGACGGAATCGCACGAGAGGTACACCCGGAGCACCGGTAGGTCGCGTGAGCGGAGCGCCTTGAGATCTCCCAACGCCTGGGCATGGACCAATGCGTCGAAGCCGTATCCCGCCTGAGGGATCTCCACTCCCCCGCCACCCACCGATTCGATTTGAAGAAAAACGCCGTCTCCCGGCCCTCCCTTGTGAAGTTGGCCGGTGGAATGGAGAAAGCGCGGACCGTACCCGACCGTCGTTGCCGACTTACGGGCGTTGCGAACCAAGTTCCGTATCGAGGTGAGCGCGTTGTCTGCACCTGAGCTGGGAGGCACGTAGGCCATGATTGCGAAATAGCGCCCGGGCTCGGCCTTGTCCACGAGCGCACCCAGCGCCTCCTCGAGGCTGGATGCACCCGCCGCGCCGAACACCTCGATCTGTCCTTGGACGACATTGGGCTCTTCCTCGGGCCAGCGCCCCTCGTTCAAATAGGTCTCAATGGTCTCGGCGGCAAGGTCTTTCGCCTCCTGGACATTGGGTTGGTCGAACGCATTGATCTGCAGCACCACCCCCGCTACGGCCACGGCGAGCTCCCACAGGAAGAACTGAGCGCCGAGATCCGATGGTTCCGAAAACTCGACCGTGATCACAGGGTGGCCGGCATCCGCAAGGGCATTAAGGCGTTCATCGAGCTCTCGATCTGGGGCAGACGTGTTGCGCAGGTGCGCAAAGACACGGTCCTCGCCGTACACGTTCGGCGCGCCGAGAGGCTCGTCCGCAACCGGGACGATTCCCGTTCCTTTTTTTCCGGTGCTCTCGGCCACGAGTTGCTCGACCCAAAGGCCGAAGCTGTCGATGGGCTCGGAAACGACGAAGGTCAGCTTGTTCCGACCCCGTCGCGCCAGCTCGCCGATCGCAACTCCGAGCCAGAGACCGCGGTTGGACTCGGGCGTTGCAGAGGTCGAC
>JALZIO010000212.1 GCA_030860245.1 Actinomycetota bacterium
GGTGATAAAGCTGAGCGAGCCGTTCAGGGACTTCCCCGCCGTGCTCACCCACCCATCTCTGGTCCCGGTCCCCGCCAAGGCCTTAGCGGCCAAGAAATCGTGGGTCAGGCGGCCGGTCGGCAACGGACCTTTCAAGCTGGCCACGAGATGGACGCCCGGGCGTCCGATAAAGCTCGACGCCTGGAGAAAAGGGGTGGACCAACCGCAGCTCGGTGGTCTTCGTTTCGTGCCGTATCCGGACGCACTAGCGTCGTGGCCCGACGTTCTCGAAGGCTCGGTCGACGTCGCCGAGGTGCCGGCAGACGAGATCGACGCCGCCGAAGCCGCGTTCGGCGCCGACGATTTCAGGCCACTGCTTGCTGGCTACTACTTTGGTTTCAACATCGACTCCGAACAGCTTGATCACGTCGCGATACGCAAGGCCGTAACCCGCGCCATAGACCGCCGGAGGATCGCAGTTGGCATCTATGATCGGTCTCTCATCGCACCTCGAGGCATCGTGCCTCCCGGGATCCCGGGATTCAACCGGGATGTGTGCCTGAAGCTCTGTGACTACTCTCCCAAGGCGGCGCGCCGACTTGTCAAGAAGGTCCCTCCCGACGAGCGCGCCGTCACCCTCGACTACACGAAGGAACCGCCCCATGGCCGGGTTGCGCGGTCGGTCGCCAGGGATCTGCGCGCCGCCGGGCTGAAGGTCGACGTCAACGGGTACCGTTTTCCCGCTTTCCTGGAGCGGTTGAGCGAGGACCAACCGTCCCTTTACCGTCTCGGGTGGATCGCCGAGTACCCGGCCGCCGATGGCTTCCTTACTCCGCTGTTCCGGTCCGATTCGCTCGACAACCACTCCGGGCTCGAGTCCGAGAGGGTCGACCGCCTGCTTGCCCGGGCGCAGCGCGAGCCATCGTCCAAGGGGCGCAGCCGGCTCTACCGCAAGGCGGAGATCGAGCTGCTCGAGCAGGTGCCCATAGCCCCGATAGGTACGTTCGTAACCCGCTGGGTTGTGCGCCCCCCTGGAGTCGACGTTCACTTCGACGTAATGGGCGGCTTCGATGCGATTACGGTCGAAGGCTAAGCGCCTCTTCCTTGCGTTGGCGTGCGTCGCTGCGGCGTGCACGCCCGGCGGCGAGGCGCCATCGCGGGGCAGGGACGCATCGGGAGGGCTGGATGCGCCCGCCGATCGCGGTGTCGGCGACATCGTGTTCGGGGTGCTGGGCGATCCGGCGACACTCGATCCGTATTCGCCCTCGGCGACTGACCTCACCTACGCGCTCGTGCGACCCCTGTTTCCGTCGCTGTTTCGATTCGACCCCGACGGGCGCCCCCGCGCCATGCTCGCCCGTTCTGCGACCACAACAGCCTCGGGAGTGCAGGTTACCTTGCGGCGGGCTCGCTGGAGCAACGGACGCGCCATCACCGCCGGGGACGTCGTGGCAAGCATCCGGCGCGCCGACCCTCCATCCGGGCTTGCGGCCGTCTCTTCGGCGCGCGCCGTCGGGGAGCGGCGCCTGAAGCTGAGGGGCGCTCCGACGGATTGGAGGCAGACGCTGGCGACGGCCGCGCCCATTCTCCCCGGGGGCGGGGGAGTCCGGCCCGGCGGCGTTTTCGGGGGCCCTTTTGAGCTCAGCTCGTTCACGCCCGGCCTCGAGGCCGTCTACAGCCCCAATCCCCACTGGTGGGGCGCCGAGCCCCATTCGGACCGAATCAGGGTCCAGTTCATCCAGGATCTCGAGATCATGCTGGCGCTGCTCAGATCTCGCCGCCTCGATGGCGCCGCCCCACCGTCGTCTGTGAACCTGGGACAACGCCTCGAGGCTATCGGGCTCGAGCACTCCGCCGTCCTCGGCTGGGAGTCGCTGTGGTTCGATCTGGAGGGGGCGCAGATGGACGGCTCTGGACGGGCAGGCATCGCACGGGCGATCGATCGCCTTGCCCTCGAGCGGGGCTTCGTCAGGACGCATGGGCGCCTGACGACCACGTTGCATCCCGGTCCCGGCGCGGGCGCGGCGGAGGGTGGCTGGCGGCGGCCGGCTCGTCCAGCGGTGGTCACGGCCCCGGTCCCGATCCAGATCGCCGTCGCCGGCGGCGACGAGCTCGCCGAGCTGGTGCAGCGCGCGCTGAGACTGCAGCTCGAGGCGGCCGGCTTTTCGGTTGAGCTCGTGACCGCGGACGCGGCGACGTTCTACGGCCTCTGGAGCCGAGGAGACCCGATGGACATCGCAATCCGGCGCGCCTCCGGGGCGCCGGGATCGACCGACGACCCGGCGGCGCTGAGCGATTCGCTGGCCGTGCCGTTCGCTCAGGTCGAGACGTTCGTGACATGGGGGGACGGGCTCGCAGGGCCGGAGGCCAATCCGACCCTCGACGGACCTCTATGGAACCTCGAACGGTGGCGCCTGGCGCCTTGAGCTGCGCGCCGTCCGGCGGATATACTCGGAGCCGCCCTGCTCGGACACGATCCGGTCGGGGCTGTTGCTTGTCGGAGTGGCGGAATTGGTAGACGCGCTAGGTTGAGGGCCTAGTGCCCTTAAACAGGGCGTGGGGGTTCAAGTCCCCCCTCCGACACCCTGTGATGTCGCGGGGCATCGTGGACGGGTGTCGCGGAGCATAGTGGACACCCGTCACCCCCGGCTCTGCGGCTGATAGTCACGACTCGGATCGAGCTCGAAGTCCCTCAGGAGCTGTCCGTCGGCAGTGATGATCCTGATGTTCCTGCCGGCGACGAGCAGGATGATGCGGGTCCCCTTGAGCCTGCGTCCCATCCCGATGTGGTGGAGTCTGCTCTTGTAGCGGATCGAGACCTTCCCGTGCTGGTCGATCCGGTCGTGACGGACCCGCAGCTCCCTCGTGAAGCTGCCCTCTCGCTTGATCGGCCTGGCCTTGTCGCGTGACTCGAACGCGCTCGTGGGAGGCTTGCGACCCTTGGCCCGGTGGGGGCGGATGTCGTTGTAGTAGCAGACGAAGCGATCGACCTGAGCCTGGAGCTGGGCGACCGTCTCGGCCCGGGGTTGCTTGCGCAGGAACTTCTTGAGCGTCTGGTGGAAGCGCTCGACCTTGCCGCAGGTCTGGGGGTGATAGGGACGCGAGTGCTTGTAGTCGATCCCGAGGTGGAACAGCTCGGACTCCATCGCCGAATAGCCATGACGGTAGGAGGCGGTGTAGACGGCGCCGTTGTCGGTCAGAACCGATGCCGGCAGACCCCATGCGGCGCCTGCGTCGTAGAGCGCCGCGACGACATCGGGAGCGCTCGTGACCGCCACCACCTTGCTCGCCACGCACACCCTCGAGAAGTCGTCCAAGAAGTTGAGGATCTCGACCTCGGCGCCGCCTTTGAGCTCGAAGAAGGTGACGTCTGACTGCCACATCTCATTGGGCAGTTGCGCCTCGAAGCGGATGAAGGAGCTCTTGGGCCGCTTGTGAGGTT
>JALZIO010000216.1 GCA_030860245.1 Actinomycetota bacterium
CTTCTTTGCCGACATCTCAGGCGAGTCCCGAGGCGAGCCGCACACGACCCTGGGAGGGAGATGGTCCCAAGCCCTGGCGCGCCGAAGGCTGCATCCGACACCCGGAACGCCCGACATAGGGGCGATCGCGTTCATCTTCGGCCCGGTCAGCGGATTCGTGGAGCCCGCACTCGCGATTGGGGTGGCGATGTTGACGGCCGGCACCCTTCTGGTGCTCCGGAGACGACTGGGACGGAGCGCATGAGCAAGGTACTCATGCTAGGCCTCGACGGCGTTACCTACAACATCCTCGACCCGGCGTTCGCAGAGGGCCATATGCCGACGCTGCGCAAGCTGCTGCATGAAGGGGCGTCGGGTGTCCTCACTTCGACCCATCCCCCCTACACACCCCCGGGATGGACATCCATCTTCACCGGGGTCAACCCGGGCCGCCACGGCATCTTCGGATTCACTCTTGGGCACGCTCAAGATCCGGGAGGACTCGTCCGGCTCGACCGGGTCAAGTCTCCGGCGATCTGGAACGCCGCCAACGCCCAGGGCGTAAGCATGGGGGTCTTCAACGTGCCCATGACCTATCCGCCTCCGAGCGTGGACGGATTCTCCGTCGCCGGCATGTTGACGCCGGAGGGAGGAGGCGTCACCCCGGAGAACTTCACCCATCCTCCGGAGCTGGCCGGCGACATCTCGAGGGTTGCGCGGGGTTACGCAATCGACATCGCGGTCGATTACGACGAGGACTACAAGACAACCGCGATCATCGATCGGCTCTCCGAGAACCTCGCAAGAAAGCGCCGGGCTCTGCAGTTCCTTTTGGCCGAGCGCGGGGAGGTGCCCCTTCTCTTCGTCGTCCTCGAGGCCCCGGATCGGCTCATGCATTCCCATTACAAGTACATCGATCCGCGCTGCGAGCACTACCGGCGCGCCGAGGCAGAGCCCATCCGGGAGCGCATCTGGAGCTTTTTCGACGAGATGGACGCGGTGATGTCCGATCTCCTCGGATGGGCAGGCCCGGACGGTTTCACCGTCACGATGTCGGATCACGGGTTCGGGCCCAAGGAAAAGGTCGTCAACGTCAATCTCGCCCTGAGGGAGTGGGGTCTGCTGTCGGTCGGCGGCGCCGGCGCCGTCGGCAGCTCGGCCGGGCTGCGCCGGCTCGCCCGAAAGGCGAAGGGCGTCGTGCCGAAATCGGTGTGGCGGCGGGCGAAGGGCGCGGCCCACTCCTCGATCGACTGGTCGAAGACCAGGGCCTTCTCCGCACCGAACCCACAACAGGGCATCTACGTGAACCTCAAGGGCCGGGAGTCGGGCGGCGTCGTCGACCCGTCCGATTACGAGGCGGTGCGGGATGAGATCACCGCCAGGTTCGGCGACCTGGTGGACCCCGACGACGGCGCACCGGTCCTCGATCGCATGTACAGGAGGGAGGAGGTCATCGAAGGGCCGGAGGCCGCCGATGGGCCCGATCTCTTTCCGGTCTGTCGCGACTACACCTATGAGCTGTCCGAGGGCCTCTACTCGACGAACGTGCTCACCGACTACAGGGCGCTGCCGCGCGGCTTTCATCATATGAACGGGATCTTCGGAGTGGCCGGACCGGGGATGCCGGAGGCCTCGGGTCTGGTGGCCAGCGTGCTCGACATCGCTCCCACCACCCTGTACCTGGCGGGTCTGGACCTCCCCGTCATGGACGGTCGTGTCATCACCGAGGCGCTCCCCGAGGGCATGGTCGCCGGACGGCCCGTTGCCATCAGACCGATGGATCTGCCGCTTGCGGGTGACGGGACCGAGTCGTCGCCCTACTCGGCCGATGAAGAGCAACAGATCGAGGAGTCCCTGCGCAACCTCGGCTACCTGTAGCTTACGGTTGCCAGTTGCTCCCTCGATCGAGAGGCCGCCCGATGTGGCTCGACCGTCTGCCGTCGCAGCACTCCGGCGGCGTCGCGCGGTGGCTCTGGGGGGTGTCCCTGGCCGGTCTCGTCGCCGGGCTGATCGCCTGGGCGCTGGGGGCGGGGGTAGTTGCGCTGTGGTGCTTCACGGGAACGGCGGTGGCCGTTGCCATTGTGCTGCCGTATCCGTGGGCATTCGTGTCACCCCTGTACATGGGTTTTGCGGGATGGCTTGTCGACATGCTTCCGTTCGTCATCCTCACAGGTTGGGCCGCGGTCGTCCTCCGTTGGGGCGTCGCCCTGGTGCGGGCAAGGAAGTGGCCGGGGGGAGGAAGGTGGACTGTGCTTCCGGCAGGGCTGCTCGTCTGGACGATGCTGGGCGTCCTCGTCATCAGCGCCGCCGATGCGAGGCATTTCGCATTGCTCCTGGCCGTGCAGGTCCTCGCCAGCGGAATACTGCTGGCGGCGGTCGACACGCTGGCCGATCTCGACGACCGTTCCAGGGTGGTCACCGGACTCGTCACCTACGTCGTGGTCCTCACAGTTGCCGTGATCGCGGTGTGGGCCGGCTTACCGCTCGAGGATCTCCAGGACAAAGCAACCGCCAGGCGGGTGGAACGCGCCTACGGAGTGGACGCATTCGAAAACAACATCGGGATGATCAAGGACGAGAAATCGAGCAAGGGCGGGGGGCTGGAGCTCAAGCGCGCCATCGACACTCTGGCAGTGCGCGACCCCCGCCTGCCGGCCTTTGAGGTGTTCCAACCCAGGTTCAGGGCTTTTCCAAAGAAGCTGATCGTCCGATTCCAAGGTTCCGCACGGCCATGGCAGGACCAACTCGAGCAGCGCGGTGTCGAGCTTCTCTACGACAACATCGGTTTCGGAGCCGCCAGTACCGTCGCTCGCATGCGGTCGTTCCCGCGCAACGCGAACACCTATGCCGGCATAGGCGCCGTGCTGTTGCCTTTTGCTTTTTACCTCGCATGGACGGGGCGCCGCAGGGGTTGGCTCGGCTGGGGCGGTGTCGCGGCATGCCTGTTCGGGATCGGGTTCTCCTTGACGCGAGGGGCGTGGCTCGCAGCTGCAGTGGGCATCGTCGTCGTCCTGATCGCCGGCCGCATGGCGAGGCCGCTCAAGATTCAAATGGCAGGGGCCTTCATCATTGGTGCTGTGGTTCTCTCGGCGTTCTACCTGGTTAAGTACAACGTCGATCCCTACAACGCACGCGCTGAAGGAGGGGGCAGTGTCAACACCCGAAGCCAGTTGTACGGAGACACGATCCGATCGGTCAACGGCCTCAACCTCCTGCTCGGATACGGGACGGAGAAGCCGCGCGCCAGCGACGGAGTCTCCCATGCGCTCGGGCGTTACATCCCGCGCGCGGGAACGCATTCGACCTATCTCAACTACCTTTTCCGGGCGGGCGTTCCCGGCCTGCTCATGATTGCCGCCCTCTATGTCATCGCAGGCCTGCATGCGCTTGCCG
>JALZIO010000340.1 GCA_030860245.1 Actinomycetota bacterium
AGCAATCCCAGGCGCGAAGCATCCACGAAAACGCTCATGCAGCCTCCTGCTTTGCGAACACGAACTCCGCGTTGTCGTACTCGGGCAGTCGCTCGACGTGATAGCCCATCCGGCGCACGGCTGGCGGCACGTCCCGCCACCGTAACCCCTCGTCCATTGCGATTCCGCACAGGAGCCCCATCCGCACCCGGTCGTGCTGGCCCAAGATCCGCAACACCAGCGCCTCGACGGCCGAGGGCGTTGGCGCGCGGTCCCGCTCCTCTTCTTCGCGGATCTCCCGAAGGCGCCTCTCCCGGAGGTCCTGCGCCCGGCGCACGGCCTCGTCGCTCGCCTTCGGCGTCCCGTGCTTCTTACGCTCCAGGTGCATCCGGTATCTCTCACCGTCAGTACGATGCTTCTTGACCTGTTTCTCGGCCTGCTCGATCTCGCCGTCCTCTTCTCGCCGTGCGTCCAGGCTTGTCAGCCACTCGGTCGCAAGCCTGATAACGTCGCCCTCACACTCGATGATGCCGGCCTTCTCCAGCGGCTTCAGGATGCGCCTCCTCACGTCCCACGGCCTCTTACGATGCAGCGCCTCGCACAAGTCTTTCAGGTGCATCTCGCCGCCGGCAGCCTCCAGCGCGTCCAGTACGGCACATCTGTGCGGCCCCAGCCGCTTCGCGTATGGTCTGTAGTCGGGAGGGACGAAGATGTTCTCCCCGACCGCCTCGGTAACGGTGCGGCCGGTCGCACCTTCGACGCGCCGGACCAGGCGCCCGAGCCGGGCCGGAGACGAGTACCGGAGACGGGGCGCGGACGGATAGCGCAACCCTTTACACCTTGGTTCACTCTCTTCTGACGAACCGTCGCCAGCGATGCCTCCCTCCATACTGTAAAGGGCTGCGCTAGGCACCAACAGCCGATACCTACGCGGCTTCGCTTTGTCAGTCGCCGGCAGTATCTCTATCTGCCCGTCCGCCTCTAGGTGCTTCATCGCTGCGCCGACGGACGGCGCCGTCTTCGCGGCCAGCCGCGAAAGCCGCCTCAGCCCGACCTCGACCACCAACCCGCTGCTGTCCAGCTTGCCGTTGCGCCCGGCAAGCCCTATCAGGGCCTCCATAGCGTCGCGGGCGGTGTGGCCGCGCTGCCAGTTGCCCTTATCCCCTGCGCCGACAAACTCCATCCAGTTGTCCTCGCGCCAGCGCCGCCACAGATACCCGACCGCCGCCCGGAGCTTGTCGTCTCGACTGAGGCGGATCTCGCCTATATCGGCGGGCTCGAACTCCCGCGCCAGCATGAACATCTCCCGGATCGTCCCGCCGGCGACGAGGTAATCATCCACGCCCTGCTTGGAGCCGTCCGGGGCGTTGGGGAGGTAGATCACCTTCACCACGGCGCCCCGGTCCTGCAGGGCTGCCACGAGCGCCGCCAGCGCGTCCTGTACGCTGCCCTTCGACATGCAATCCGAGTCGAAGGCTACGAACACCTCCCGGCCCTCGAGTCGGAAGTGATCGAAACACGGCTTGAGGCGGTAGGGCTTTGCCTTCGGGACGCACCACATCCACACGCCGGCGAGCACCACGGTGTGGATTCCTCGGCTCGTGGCCGCGTCGCCGGTCTTCGCGCCCTCGGTTATCAGGAGCGGGCCGTCGCCGGAGCGGACCTCTTTGAGCATCCGCGGATGCACGTCCACCACCGGGGAGATCCCGCCCGGCGTCTCGTACTTCGGTCCGCCCTTACGCGGCTTGTCCGAGCGGAGCTGGTAGCCGACTGTCTCTCCGTCTGGGGAGTGCATCGGCACCAGCAGACCTCGCCGTCGCTGGTAGCCCTTGAACTCCGCCGGCAGTTCTGCGCAGCTCCGCACGGTTTGGTATCCGCGTTCGGCCGCTACAACGGGAGAGATCCCCGACTCGTCGTACAGCATGCGGCGGTGTTCGGTCGATAGTTTGGTTTGGGATATACTCCTGGATGGAGGAGCTGTAATTGGAGGATAAGCCATTCAGTTCCCTTCAGCTTCGGAGCCGGGTGGGCGCCCGGCTCCTTTTTTCAGTTACGTCTCATCATCTTCCTCTTCGACGAATACGGCGTAGGGTTGCTTCCCAGCAAGGACATGGCGTAGCAGCTCGCGCTCATCTTCGCTCATGTCTGCCGGGTCGATCCCAGTTAAATCCCAAGGCTCGCACCCGAGTGCTTCCGCCAGCTTGCGTATGGTGGCCCCGTACGCCAGCCGCCGCCCGTTTTCAAGATCGGTGAGCGTTGCTCGGGCGACGCCGCTACCAGCGGCCAACTTCCGAGCCGAGACGCCCCTGCGCTCTCGCTCCCTCTTCAGGTAGGGGATCGGCCGACCCTTGCTTTGTACCTTCGTATCCATGCCGGTAGCGTACCACAACTGGCTTTGTTGTGCTAGGGGAATGTCTACGCGAGGCCGTATCACGAAATGCCGTATTATAGCCGCTCGCGGCAGTAATTATGTATGAAAGTCCCAAAACGGCCTTGTTTCGGGAGCCAGGATGTGAGAGAATGTTCCTAAGATAAAGCAACTGGCCCCGCAGGTGTTGACGCACCCCGGAGCCCGGCCCACAGCCACTAGGGAGGTCATGTGGACACCAAGAGTCTAGCGCAACCAGCGCACCCCACCACCCGCGAATCTCGCGGCATCGCCCTCTACCGCGAGCACGGCGACGAGATCGTCTTCGAGGCCGGCGTTTGGTTCGTCCCGTCGATGAGCGACGCCACCACCGTCTACGAGGTTCGTCTCGGCCGTCGCGGCAACGTCTGCGAGTGCGCAGATTTCGAGTACCGAGGCGGGTCGTGCCTACACATCTACGCCGCCATCATTGCCCGCGCGAAGTCCACGCGTTGCTCGTGCTGTGGGCAGCGAGTCGCGTGGCGCTTCGTTACCGAGGTTCAAGAAGAGCACGAACTTCTCAGTTGGTTCCCCGGCGACCGTCTTTGCGCCGACTGCGTCTGCGGCGGGTACTGGGCATGATGCGGGGGACCGGCTGGGCGGCCTTCGCCGTCGCGGTGCTGTTGGGGGCGTGCGGGTAAAGCCGAAGTGGTATTGGTACCGGACCGGGGCTCGACGGGCTCCGGTCCTTATCCGGTGCGAATCGTTGATTGATCAACGGATCGGGGAAGGGGAGTAGAGATGGATGAACAACGGTTAGATCCGCCTGAGTACCTTGCGGAGTTACGCGCTTTGCGTGAGGTCATCACCGCCACCACCAGCCGGGCGGAGGCGTTGCAGCTCGAGGAGAAGCCGGACGAGCTGGCCGGCGACCTTCAGATCCACGAGCTCGTGGAGTTCCTAGAGGAGGCGGAGCAACGTGCCCTAGAGGGCGTGCGGGCTGCCGAGATCCTGCTCGCCACCAAAGGGTTTCCGCTCGATACATAATGCGTTGGAGACACGCTCCCCCTTCCCCGCCGGAGGATTAGGGGTTGGACCGGGGCTGCCCCGCGTAGAATCGAAGGGCCGGCCTGTTCTTCCCATCCTCCCCGGGCCGGCTGCGTCCACCTCCGATCCGGCACGCCCTCCCGGAGATCGACGCACGGTTCAAGCCGGTAGATAAGGGAACCGTGCGCGCCTTGTACCGGCGGCTACCATCGCCCCCCGCGACGAATCCCCCGCAAATATGGGTTTCGAGCAAACCTGTGTAGGACGGGTACTAGTCGTGGGACCCTGTTAGGGGGTCATGACCCCCAGTTTCGAGCAAACCTGTGTAGGACGGGTACCGTGGGTTGGACGCCAAGTTAAGGCTTCACGCCGGCGTGAGGAGTCCAGCACGGGTTTAACCTTCTCTCACCACGTTTCGAGCCTACCTGTGTGGGGCGGGTACCCAGTTACCAAATGGTTACTGGACTCTTCGATTGCCTGTACTACGCAGCCCGCGTCTACTGCCCGAAGAAGAACCGATACAGCCACGAGCGGCGCTCTGAGGGCTCCTCCTGCCCCGATGGTACGCCAAACCTTACCGGCGTCCTCGGAGGGCGTTAGAGGGGATTCTCGTGGCGCCGGCGAGGGGTTCGCACTACGCGCACTTCGCACCTCGGTTCGCGTTTCTTTCTTCGCGGTGAATATCTATCCAATACCGCTACATGTAGTGTTTTCTGTCCTGGCGCCCTACCCCTACTGGACCGGGGCGATGCGGGTTTCAGACGGGCTAGGCGAATCGTTATGCGCGAAGCTGAATACGTGTTTCCGAGAATACAACTTCTAGGCAGTTCGGTGAATAGCGACGAACTGCACCCTTGATATAAGTCTTTTATCTGATCCAAGTGTGATGTATATTCGGCACTTATGAGTACCTCCCATCAACGCCTTAAACAAGCCCTGGATGCCCACCGCAAGGCCCTCGAAGAGTTGGAGAGTGCGCTGCTGGAATATGAAGACACCCTCGACGCGGGAGAAGATCCTGAGCGCCCCCAGGAAGGCCAAGGAG
>JALZIO010000013.1 GCA_030860245.1 Actinomycetota bacterium
CCATCTACACCTCCAACCACTATCCGGAAGGCACCTTCGAGCGGTGGGACCCGGCTGAGCCGGACCCGGACGGCCTCAAGGAGGAGGCCCAAGCGGCGGGTTTCCGTCTCGAGGACGAAGACATCACCGCACTCATCGGTTATGCGAGGTTCTTCAAGGCCCGGAGCGCCATTCAGAGGCGCCACCTGGCCGGGCTCCGTAAGCAGATCGAGGAGCCGGTAGTCGAACTGCCGTTCCTCTTCTCCGCCGGGCTGGCGCTCCCGGACATCGAACGTCTGGCCGATGAGGTCGAGGTCAAAGTGGCGGCACTGTGAATCCAATAGAGGACATCATCAATCACAAGGAGGTGATCGTCTGCGCCGGCTCCGGCGGCGTAGGCAAGACCACGATCGCAGCCTCCATTGCCCTTCGGGCAGCGTTGCAAGGAAAGAAGGCGGCGGTTCTGACAATCGATCCTGCGCGCCGGCTGGCAACGTCGCTTGGCCTCAAAGAGCTGTCAAACCATCCGGTCAAGGTGAACCGGCGAAAGTTCACGGCTGCAGGGCTAGATCCACTCGGCGAGCTTCACGCAATGATGCTCGATACGAAGACGACATTCGACGAGGTCGTGTTGCAATACGCACCCACCCAGGCCCAAGCCAAGCGCATAATCGCAAACCGCTTCTACCGGAACATCTCGAGCACGCTCTCCGGGACTCAGGAATACATGGCAATGGAAAAGTTGTACGAGTTGCACTCGAGCGGGACCTACGACGTGTTGGTGGTGGACACTCCCCCGACGCGCAACGCCCTGGATTTCTTGGATTCGCCCAGACGCCTCACGGACTTCTTCGAGAGCCGCATGCTCCGCTGGTTCCTGATCCCATACATGAAGGCCGGCGGGGGAATCATGCGTGTCGCCAACGTGGCCGCGAATACCTTTCTCAGACTGGTCAAGCGAATGGTGGGGGGCGAGGTTCTACAGGACACAGCGGAGTTCTTCGGAAACCTCGAAGGTATGTACGACGGCTTCAAAGAGCGCGCCTTGGAGGTTGCAGCCCTCTTGCGCTCCGACGCCACCACTTTCGTCGTCGTTACCTCCCCTTCGGATGACTCCGTCGGAGAGGCCACCTACTTCGGAAGCCGGCTGAACGAATCGGGGCTCCCGTTCGGGGCCCTGGTAGTAAACCGGGTGCACCCCAAGCTCGGGGACGGAGTCCCAGTGGTAAAGGCACGCCACCTCAAGACCCTGAAGAAGGGCGGTCCCGACGCTCAGCTGCTGGCGGCTCTGCTCGAGAACGAAGCCGCCTTTATGCGTGTCGTCGGCCTCGAAGAAGACAACCTCACCGCCCTAGCGCGCAAGATCCCCCGCCATCGCTGGGTGAGGGTCCCCTACCTGGAGCGGGAGGCGGTCGACTTCCCCGGGCTCGTAGCCATCTCGGAGCAGATGTTTCCCTCGGGGTGAATCGCGTGCCGGCACCTACCCGTGCCGTTACACTTCTTGTCCATGGCCATTACCGCCAAGCTCATAGAAGGTCTGGTTTTCGTATTGACCGTTGGTTCGGGGATCTTCGCCCTCTACATGGTGGTCGGGCTTCTCAGACTACGGCGCGCCGACGCCGGCACGGCCTATAAGGGCGGTGTCGGCCAGTGGTCGTGGGTTGCACACAGAATCACCGGAGTTGGGCTCGTTGCCTTTCTCTTCGGACATATCGTCGACACCTTTGGCGTCGGGTTCGGGCCGGAACTCTACGACGAGACCATCGGGCTCTATAAGCAATGGTGGTTCAAGCCGTTCGAGGTGCTGCTCGTCGGAGCAACGTTGTTCCATGCACTCAACGGGCTTCGAATCATCCTGTTCGACTTCTGGCCGAACCTCGCACTCAGACAGAAGACTTTCGCCTATGTCGAGTTCGTGCTCTTCATCGCCGCGTTTGCTCCGGCGGCCTTCTTCATGATGCGGTCGGCGATTGCCGATTCGCCTTTCGTTTGATGGCCCTCGTCGAGCAGCAGGGCGACCGGCGGCTGGTAGAGATCGTCGAAGAGGTCAGGCGAGCAGTTGGCCGGGGCGGCATCAGGCAAGGGAAGGCCTCGGATGCCCCGGGCGTGTTGAGAGTCGAGCTCGAGGAGAACATCAAGAGAGTCATCCAAGTCTACTGGACGGGGTTCGAGGCCGACGTGCCGGGTCAATCGATCGGCCTGCACCTCGAGGTGGCAGAGCCGCGCGTCCATTGGGCGGAGTGTTACTTGACCCCCGATTACCGCAATTGGTTCTTCTGCTTCCACGAGCGCCCGGACGGCGATATCCAGCTTGCCTACCACCGGGACTACGCAACGCCCGAGGAGGCGCTGCAAGACTTCTTCGACCTGGCCTCGTGGTACGTGCTGACTCCCACCGACCGCACCTGGGAGGACGTCGTCCTACAGGTCGCCCCCGAGCTCGCCTGGGGGGACGGCCTCGAGGTCCTTTCGGGGAGCTCGGGCGATGCCCCAGTCCAGGAGGCGCTGAAGAAGTCGACGATCCTCTGGATGCGCTGGGAGGCGGGCTCCGAAAAGCACACCATGCCGGTGTGGTTCGTGAACGACAAGGGCCGGATTTATGTCCTATCTGGTGAGCGGCAGCAGACCCTTCCCGGAGCCGCCGAGCTGCGCGAGTGTGACGTGATCGTGAGGTGGAAGGGCAAAAACGTTCGTATCGCCGAGATCCCGGCGGCGGTGAAGGTGATCGAGCCGGGGCCGGAATGGGACCAGGCAGCCGAGAAGATCGCCGAGAAAAGGCTCAATATCCCTGGTCTTCCGGAGGAGACGGCGCGGAGGTGGCGAGAGGAGTGCATCATTCTCGAGCTCATCCTGCGCGACTAGGCCGGATGTCACTCGAGCTCCACGGCCGATCCACCTCTATCTAGCCGGCCGGTTTGGCCTCTGGTCGCTTGGCCTCTGGTCGGTTTGGCCTTTGGGCAGGTATGGCTCTGGCCTGCCGCTGGGTTCCCAAAAAATGTCCACCCCGTCTCTGAGGTCATGAGCCTGCCGGTAAGGCCGCTTTCGCCTTGGGCCCCTAGCTGGATCCCCTGCTGCCGGCTCCGTCTCTGAGGCCTTTGGCGGCCTCTTCGACCGTGGCAGCGATGGAGACTCCCTCCCCAAAGCCGGTGATATCGAACAGCTTCAGATGGGGCTCACGGGTGCACGAGATTGCGAGGTCCCCGCCGGCCTCCCGGAGGCGGCGAACCCCACCCATGAGGGCACCCAGGCCCGAAGAATCCATGAACGGCACCTCGTCGAGGTCGACCACCACGACCGTTTTGCCCTCTTCGATCATGGCTCCGATGGAATCCCGCAGGGTTCCCACGGTGTAGACATCGAAATCTCCCACCGCCCGCAAGATGTGGTACTCGGCGGTCTCTTCGATCTCGATCTCGATCTTCTGCTGATTCACTCTGGCTCCTATTCACACCTCGGTACTGGCTTCCACCACCCCTTGGCGGCCGTCCGGCAAAGCCTCCGACCCGTGGAACTCGGTCACAAGCATCGTCAGATCGTCATCGAGCTTACCGGCCGCGAACCGCTCCACTTCCTGCACCAGCCGTTCCCCCAACTCAGAGGAGCCAACCGGGCTGAGCCGGGAGAGCTCCTGCGCCAGGCGGTGCTCCCCGAAGGCCTCGGAGCTGGGGGCCTTGGCTTCGAGCCATCCGTCGGTGAACAGGACCAGGCGATCCCCCGGCTGGAGCTGGATCACGGTCTCGGCCAGGCCTGGATCGTCGAACCAGCCGAGGGCCCGGTTGCGCGGGCCCTCGAGGTAGTAGCCGCGGCCGGTCTGCCCGTTACCCTCGTCGCGCCGCAGGAGGAAAGGCGAGGGGTGGCCCATGTTGATCCACCTGACCTCGCCCGAGTAGACGTCGATCGTCAGATACACCAGCGTTGTGAACGAGTCCTCAGCGGTTGCCTCCTTGAGCGCTTGATTTGCCTTCTCGATGACCCTCTTTGGACCCGTTCCGAGGCTGCGTTCGGCCCGCAGGACGGTCAACGCAACGGTCGCCATCAGCGCAGCCCCGATCCCTTTCCCCGAGGCGTCTCCGATGACGACCGTAAGGGTCTTTCCTGAGAAGGCGACGTCGTACCAGTCGCCGCCCACGAGATTCGCCTGTCGTTGGAGCGGCCAAACCTTTGCGCCGGGGGTGTCCGGCAAACTCCTCTGAAGCAGGTTCTGCTGGATGGCGGCCGCGATCTCCAGCTCTCGTTCCTGGTAGGCGAGCCGTCGAAGCCTCTTGAGACCTTCTTGCATCTCGTCCAGTCGCTCGGCCAGTTCTTCGACCTCGTCCCCGGAGTGGATCTCCACTCGCTGATCGAAGTCACCCCGTCCAATGGCGCGCGTTGCTTCAACCAATCTCGATATGTTCGAAACGAGCCTCCCGGGCAGGAGAACCGCTAGAACAATCCCTATAAGTAGAGCTCCGATGGTTACGAAGAGAAGCGTCACTACTGCGTCGTTGGAGTTTTGTTGCAACTCAGACTCCCCTGCAGCAACCTTGTTCTTCTGGGCCGTCTGCAACAGATTGCCCAATAGCTCGATTTCGGAGA
>JALZIO010000045.1 GCA_030860245.1 Actinomycetota bacterium
GTGCAGGGCAACCCACAAGGAGAAATCCTCGGCCACGAAACTGTAACGCCGGCTCGTCTCGATCATGTTCGTCCCCAGGAAATACAAGACGGTTCCCGGAGCGAGCCGACGGGGAGGTCGCCGACGGGGACGGATCCCCGTTCCCTGCGCCTCTTCCGACATCAGCACGTCGTACTGACCCAGGACCCGGCGCGAAACGTAGCCCAGCAGGGCACCGATCTCAGCGGACACCAGCACCCGTTGAGCCAGGCGTACCTGTACCGGCATGGTCTGCAACCGCTGCCCGACCTTGTCCGCGAGGGGCTCGAGCATGGAGCCCATGCCCGTGATATTGGCCTCGGCCCAGGTTCCCCTGTCGACCACCGCCCATTTCACGGGGGCAGGTCTCGGGATGCCGCTTGCCTCGGCGACGAGGTCCTCCGAGCGGGGAACCGCAATCTGGAGATCGGAGACAAGGGCCTGCATCGCGAGGGATCCCGCCAAATCCTCCTCGCCTGCCATTCGACGGGCCACGGCGACGGCGATGCGAGGCTCGATGAGGTTGGGCTTCCTTCTCGTCACCCCTGCCCCGCCCACCCGGTCGTGGCCCGGCTGTAGGTGGCCGGAACGCAGCCAATGGGCGCCGGCTCCACCGATTCAGACTTCGCTTCTTCGCCGGGTCACGACGAAGAGGTAGTACCAGCGGGCAATTGCGAGCGCAAGGAGGAGCAGCAAGACAATTGAGATGTAGGCCATGAACAGCGTCCAGGGAGGCCCGGCGGTCTCGGTCGAGCCCTGAGTCTCCTCTTCCGAAGCACCCGAGTCGGCCGCACTATCATTGCCGCTCTCGCCCTCCTGGCCTCCGGCTTCGTCGTCTTCGCCTGCGGGATCCTGCGCCAGGGTCACGTCCGGGCCGGCAGTGGCGGTCGCGGCCGCCGCGCCGAAACAGTAGATCAAGGCGAGGATGAGGACGAGGATGGTCCCTGAACGTGCGCGCAACCCAGCCCCCTTAGAGGAAAGGACAGTCATCTGGAACCGGGTCAGAATATCCGCTGGTCCCCGGACCCCGCGCGCGCCGAGGCCCCGAAGGAAGTCCGAATGCCTAGTTGCCTGTGGCCGGCTTGCGACCCCGCAGCCGGGGAATCTTCATTTCAGCGTGAGCCCAACAGCGCTCTCGCCGGTTGTAGGTGGACAGCCTTGTCTCGCACCCTGGGCTTTCGCATACCCGACCTTCGGGGAACTTCTGCGACGCTCGGGGAAGAGCCTGGGTCCGTGATCCACGAATCGCTGCCTGATTTCCCATCCGGAGCCTCCTCTCTTGACGGTCCGATGTTCCTCTCTGCGCCCTCGCCTGGCGTTCAGTGGCGTGGCGCCCTTGCGGCACTAACCCACTATTCGTCTCAACGAAAGCCTGTGGCTTGGAGTTGCACCCGCCGATGACACCCGATGGGAAAAACCCCCGGACTCGGCGAACCCTGCCGTTCTCTTTCTTCGGCCGGCTGAAGGCGGCACTAAAGCAATCTTCGGGATCGGCTGCCCAACGAACCGCTCATCGAGTCGTAGACCCCGCCAGGCAGGTGGTCGATTACTTCGTGTCGGAGCGGAGGACGGTCCGCCAGGGATTCGTGGCGGTATCGGTCGCCGCCACGACCTCGTTGATCGCAGGCCTGACGCTGGCAGCAATGAGCGGCCGGATGGAGGCCATAAAAGGATTGTTCGTGCTCATACCGGTGTCCATAGGGATGCGGGGAAACATCTTCGGTGCGCTGGCCGCACGGCTCGGCACCTCGGTTCATACCGGGCTCTTCGAGGTGAGCCGGGACAAGCAGGGGGTCCTCTATCAAAACGTCTACGCGGCGACGCTACTCACCTTGGCAACCTCCGCGGTGATGGGGGTGATGGCTCGCGCCATCGCCGGACTGCTCGGGATCCCCACGGTTTCGTTGTGGGACTTCGTGGTGATTGCATTGGTTGGGGGCGTACTTTCCTCTGCAATCGTCCTCGCTTTGACGGTCTATCTATCGGTGGAGAGCTTTCGCCGGGGATGGGATCTCGACTCGGTGGGTGCTCCGCTGATCACCGCTATGGGCGATGTCGTTACCTTGCCCTGCCTGCTGATCGCCACCTACCTCGCCGGAAGGGGGCTCGTCACACCGATCCTCGGGGGCATCGCGCTAGCGGCGGGTTGTGCCTCTCTGGCGCATGGCTACACCACCGGGAACGCCTTCGCCCGCCGCCTCGTGCGGGAGAGCTTTCCGGTCCTGTGCGTGGCCATAGTCCTCGATGTCCTGGCCGGCGCCGTGGTACAGCCGCGCGCCGAAGACATCTTCCGTAAGTGGCCCGCCATCACCATCGTCGTCCCCGGTTTCCTCGAGATCACCGGGGCCCTAGGAGGGATTCTCGCAGCGCGTCTCGGATCCAAACTGCATCTCGGAGTCGTCTCCGCCAGGGCCCGTCCGGACGCAATCGTCCTGATGGACGCCACGATCCTGCTGGCGCTGGGCGTGACCGTATACGCCCTCATATCGAGCGCAACCCTGGCGCTTGCCGAACTCTTGAACCAGCCGTACCCGGGGGCCCTGCGCTTCTTGGGCCTGGTGATGTTCGGGGGCCTTCTCGCTACGGTGGTTGCGGCACTGATCGGCTACTACGCGGCCGCTGCAACCTACCGATTGCATCTCGATCCAGACAATCAGACCATCCCATTGGTGACGAGCGGCATGGACCTGTTGGGCGCAATCTGCCTAGTTCTGGCCCTGGTCGTCTTCGGAGTAGCCTGAGATGAGAGCATCCCAGAGGAGACTTCGCCTCCTCAGGAAGCTTGCGAGGGAGATGAAACAGTGAAAGATGGGCGCAATACCGTCAAAGGTCTCCTGTCCGAGATCAAAGACGAGTCCGAGCTTATGGTCGACCTCGCCTATGCGGCGGTCTTTTTCGCCGACACCGATCTTGCCCGCGAGGTCGGCCGGCTCGAAGAACGCATGTTCGAGCAACTACACGAGCTGCGAAAGATCGCCATGCTCGCAGCGCGCAGCCCCGAAGACGCCGAGCACATGGCCGGCGTCCTCGAGGTCGCCTCGGCGGTCGAAAAGATCGCAGATGCCGCGGAGGACATTGCGCGCATTGTTGCGTCGAAGATCGGCATAGTCGACGACCTCAGAAAAGATCTTCGGCATGCAGACGAGGTCGTCTCCCGAATCAAGGTGGCCGAAGGTTCCCCGGCGGTTCAGCAGACGCTGCGAGATCTGGCTCTTCCGGTGCAGATCGGCATCTGGATAATAGCGATACGCCGCGGAGGTGAATGGGATCTCGACCCCCGAGCCGACTACGTCATAGCCGAGGGCGACGCGCTGTTGGTGCGCGGTCCCGAGGATGGCGTTCTGTTGGCGCGCGAGTTGGTGGGCGCTCCATCACTCCCCGAACCTCCGCCACAGCCCGAGATAGCGCTGTCCGACCTGGACCGCGCTGTCGATCTTCTCGTCGAAATGAAAAACTCGGCCGAGGTGGCCGTGGGCCTCGCCTACTCGGCACTGCTGTTCAACGATCGCGCCCTTGCCTCAGAGGTGGCAAACCTCGAGGCTCGCTCGGACTTGCTACATGACGAGCTCGAGTCCTGGGTGCTGCGCGCGGCACAGGAAGCACGCAATATCGATCACCTCCGGGGACTCATCCGGCTCGGCAACGCGACCGAGATGATCTTCGATTCCGCGCGCGAGATGACCCGGTTGGTCGAAAAGGGAGAGGAGCTCCACCCGGTGATCGCAGCGGCGTTGGTGGAATCTGACGAGTTCGGTCACGAGACCATCGTGGGAATCGCTTCCCAGGCCGACGGAAAGTCGATCCGGGAGCTAAGGTTGGAGACGGAAACGGGTATGTATGTTCTCGCCGTGCAGAGAGGGCGGTGGTGGACCTACAGACCCAAACCGACTTTTGCGTTCGTTGCAGGCGACCGCATCATTGCCATCGGGCCCGCCGATGGTGGTGAGGAGCTCGACGACATAGTCGGCATGCAACGAGAGCTAGCGGACGTGAACGAATAAGCAAGGAAAGGAAGAGACAATGGCCAAGAAGAAAATGGCTCAGCCCGATGGAGCCATTCCGCAAAAACCGACACTCGCCCAAACCATCGGGGCGACGCTAGCAGGAGTGCTTGCGGTGAAGCTCGCCAACAGTGCGTTGACGACTCTCTGGCGGCTGGCGACACGCGAGGATCCCCCACAGGTTGACGCAGACGTGCCGCTGTTAAAGAAGGCGTTATGGATAGGGCTCGTTGGAGCGGCCGCAGGCGCGGCGCGCCAGGCGGCCCGCGACCTGATGAAGCCGCCGACCGCAGGCGTCGCTTAGAGGGAGCTCCAACCATAGCGGTGCGCCCACATCGGAGGGTGGCAGTGCCCGCCGATCCGGGGGAGGGGTCTTCCTGGCGGACTTCGATCTAGATCGACTCAGGGCCACGACCCCCGCCACGACTCCGCTATGTCAATGCTAACCGCGGATCCGGCTCACCCGTCTTCGAGGTTCTGGGGCACGGTACACGGAGATCATGCTGCCAACTTGCCGGTCAATGAAGGATGTACCACCTTGCTTTCGTGAAACTAATCCACGTGAAGCTAATCCACGGGAGTCGCCGCACCTCGGAGTAGAACAGATAGTTGTGGGGGACCGTGGTGATCACCTGCTGTGAATGAAAAGGTTCTCATCTGTCTCTCATCGCCCTCTCAGACAGTTTGAGGAGACTTGCCGGAATGGTTGGGAACAGTAACGAAGAGCCGCTATTAGCCGAGGTTCGGACGTGGGCGAACTCCGCATCCACGGCCGCACGCATCATCTGTCTAACCGTTTCGAAGCATGCCTCTCCGGATGTTGGTGCCCCGATCGTTAGCTGGCGCCGCTTGTCGAGTAGAGCTAAGAGGCAGCCCGATGTGAGCATCCCTGGGAACTCGGCGGATCGGCGGGCCAGTCGATCCGATCGGCGGAAGCGATCACCGCTTCTGCTTCCCTCCGCGCTTGTCCCTGGGCAGTCTTTCCTGTCGTCCATTTCGGTGGGAAGCCAACGCTACGGTCGCATCATCGTATGCACGCCATGGCTGACGCCGGGCTCGGACCTCGCCGGGCTCCTGCGATCGACGGTCTCGAGCTGGCTGAAGCCGGGCGATCTTGTGACGATCAGCGAAAAGGCGGTCGTGGTAGCGACCGGGAGGGCGGTGCCCGCCAAGGAGGTTCGGGCAGGGCGTTTGGCCAAATTCGTCGCAGCGCACGTGCGTCCGACCGGGAATTCGCGCGGTCTGAGCATTCCCGAGAAGGCAGAACTGATGATCGACATGGTGGGTCGTTGGCGCGTTCTGCTGGCTATCGCAGCTGCGGCCGTGACGCGGCCCATCGGGCTGCATGGCGCTTTCTACCCGATTGCCGGGTACAAAGCCCGGTCGATGGATGGGATGCGGCCGCCATATGGCGAAGTCCTCCTTCCACCGCTGACGCCATGGGCGGCGCGCACAGTCGCCAAGCAACTCACCTCTGCAATAGGTCATCCGGTTGCGATTGTTGACATCAACGATCGAGGTGGCTCGGTGCGAGCGCTGCCCGGTCCCATGATGTCGACGCGCCTGTTAGCCGCCGTGCTGGCCGATAACCCGATGGGTCAGCGAGATCAGTCCACGCCGATTGTGATAGTGCGCCCAGCCGGATCGGCCGACAATCACCTTGGCTGATCATTCATCCCGGGACGGGGGAAGACGAGGAAGGCGGAGCAGCTGACGGCTCTCGGGGACGCCGAGCAGGCGAGCCCCGATCAGGTAGGCCGCTCCCATTGCGCCGACCGAGACTATCGCCGCAACAACGGGCATCCAATCGCTGGTGATTGGCCGGGTTCCTATGCCCACGACGCCGCCCACTGCGGAAGCGACGAGAATGGAACGTATGCGCCCGCCGCCAATCCGCACGCGTCCAACCCATCGCCGCACGGCTTGACGAAGAAGCCTGTACTCGACCCACGCTGCTACGGCTGCCGCGGCAGACAGACCGATGGCACCGAGGTGGTGACGGCCTTCTGCCAAGGCTGGATCTCGAAACTCTTCCGGCAACGGTGTCACCGCCGGCAGGTCACCCACGACATTTAGCCCGCCCGCCCCAACCACCACACGGTCGAGTTGGAACATGAGCACCACACCCAGCACCAGCGACACGGCCACTCGCACAACCGCGATTCGGGCCGGAGTCCGTGGCTCGCCCAACCCGTAAAGGACCGACTGCAGCAATCGGGACCCGGTGGCGGCAAGCAGGGCTAAAGCGTGGACGGCGAGCACCAGCCACACCTGAAGCACGTCGCGTCCATCGAACTCACCACTCTCGTACACCGCGGCGACGATCAGATCACCGATGAGCACATAAGCCACCATCGTGGGAACGACGAAGAACGCGATCCGGGCCAGCCCTTTCTCGATCCGGTCGCGCAGCTCGATACGGCGTCCCGGGTCGATCACCGACAGCTCCGGCAGCTCGGCCGCGGCGACGGCCATACCGAACAGGCTCACCGGCAGGACGTAGAGCATCTGTGCGTAGCGGAGCGCAGCCAGGGCGCCAAGAGCAAGGAAGCTGGCGAGCAGCAATTGGAGGTACCCGGTGAGGTGCACCACGCCCCGCCCGGCCACGATAGGTACAAACGACCTCACCGTTTCGCGGGTCCCCGCCAGATCGGTGCGCAGGCTCAGTCGCACCCCTGGAGCGATCCTCCAGACGGCGGGTATTTGCACCACGAACTGGAGCACCCCGCCGACGACCGTACCCCAGCCCAGCCATAACACCAGCAAGGACTGAGCCGACGGGTTGAGCTCTCCCTCGAGGTTCACACCGGCCAGAACGGCAGCGGCACCGACGAGCACGGCGATTTGCGCCACGTTCATCAGGGTCGGAGCGACGTAGGAGAGAAAGAAACGCCTGTGACTGTTGAGTACCGCGAGGCACCAAGCAGACATCACCAAGAAGCCGACGCCCGGCGTGACGATCCGTAAGAGAGTGACCGTAAGCTCGAAGGTCTGCTCGGCCAAGCCCGGCGCCAGGACTGCTGTGAGTGGCCGAGCGAAAAGGATCGCAAGTACGACGAGAATTCCGACGACGGCAGCGAGCAGTCCGGCCAATGCTCCAGCGACCCGTCCCGCCTCCTTCTCGCGTCCCTCCGCGAGCAGACGGCTGTAAACGGGGATCATCGATGCCGACAACACGCCCTCACCGAGGAGATTCTGGAGAAGGTTTGGTATCCGCGAGGCGGCGGTGAACGCGTCGGCCGCGTACCCCGTGCCGAAGAAGTGGCCGAGGGCCCGCTCCCTCGCCAAACCGGTCAGGCGCGAAAGGAAAATGCCTCTCGCCACCGCGCTCGCAGACCCCTTCTGCGAAGGGCGCAGAGCACGAACCCGCCGACCAATCCCAGCGATCCCCATGCGAGCAACCTACATACCGCACCCTGGGCGTACCGACATTGGAACGCTTTACACGCCGCCTGCTGCGAATCCGCTAGCGCGAACGTTGGGTTGATAGGCGACGGCGCTATGTCGAATGTCACGAACAAGCACCCGTGATGATCGGCCACTGCCCTCAATCGTGTGGCCAATCCGGTAACTGCCCGCATGGGCAGACCAGAGTCCCTCGAGACGCCCATGAACAAGAGATAACCAGCAGAAGATGCGTAGCTTGATCTGATCGGGGTGGGTGTCGAGCCGGGGAGGGGAGTCGAACCCCTGACCTGCTCATTACGAGTGAGCCGCTCTGCCGACTGAGCTACCCCGGCCGGTGCTTCGCCGTTGCCCTTCGAAACCTACCATTCGGCCCCGGACTACCCGGCTGCTGCCTCCGGCCGACTCGCACTACGCTGCCT
>JALZIO010000048.1 GCA_030860245.1 Actinomycetota bacterium
ACTGCAAGGAGCGCAACACAGGGGTTTGCCTGAACACGAACCCGGCGCGCCCCGGGTCGGCCTACGGCTACGTCGATATGGGCGGCTGGGTCGGCGGCCAGGCCGAGTACGTGCTAACGCCGTATGCGGACTTCAACCTTCTGAAGTTCCCCGACAGAGACCAGGCGCTCGAGAAAATACTCGACCTCACGATGCTGTCGGACATCTTCCCCACGGGCTTCCATGGCGCCTACACCGCCGGCGTCGGGCCCGGGTCCACCGTCTACATCGCCGGAGCCGGGCCGGTTGGCCTGGCCTCTGCGCACTCCGCGCAGTTCCTCGGCGCTGCTGTGGTCATAGTCGGCGATATGAACACAGAGCGTCTGAAGCAGGCGCAGAGCTTCGGTTGCGAGACGATCGACCTCAGCCAGGAGGCCGAGGTGGAAGACCAGATCGAGCAAATACTCGGCGTGCCGGAGGTCGATTCCGCGGTCGACTGCGTCGGCTTCGAGGCGCGCGGACACGGCGCGCAGTCCGGAGGCGAGGCGCCGGCGACGGTGCTCAACTCGATTCAGGCGGTCACTCGTGCCGGTGGAAAGCTGGGCATACCCGGCCTCTATGTGACCGAGGACCCCGGCGCGGTCGATGAACCCTCCAAGGTCGGGTCGCTCAGCATCCAGATCGGATTGGGTTGGTCCAAGTCGCTTGTGTTCACCACCGGTCAGTGTCCGGTGATGAAGTACCACCGCGAGCTCATGATGGCGATTCTTCACGACAGGGTGCAGATCGCTAAGGCGGTCAACGCCACCGTCATCACGCTCGACGAGGCGCCGCAGGGCTACCAGGACTTCGACAAGGGAGCGAGCAAGAAGTACGTGATCGACCCGAACGGGATGATCAACGCGTAGGTTGCGCAAAATGCGGTGGGTGGCGAGGGCTGCGACAGGCGGCTCTCCCACCCACCCGGGCGCGGCGCGACGAGTGACTCAGGGGGCTCACGGTGCCCGAGCCGCGCCGGAGGTGTCGAGGATGGGCGCCGATCCTATTTCTTGCGATCGCGCCCGGTCGGATCTCTCGAAGCACCACGATCCCGGCGCGCCGGACAGGTGATAGCCGCGATGGGTTTTGAGGTAGTGGTGCCAGCGGCACAGCCTGGCGAGGTTGTCGAATTGAGTGGGACCTAGGTCTATCACCGGCCTGATGTGGTCGATCTCGAGATGGCGACCGACATCGCATGGCCTTGGCGTCGGCCAGGGATTCAAACATGGCTTCATCTTGGTTAAGGGCTGTGACAGAAATGCCTTTCGCGGAAGACAACGTGCGATTGTCGTTTAGGGGATGCGGAAGCCGCTCAGATCCTCCCTGCTCGATTTGCCGGGGCAAGCAGAAGGATGCCCAGGCTTCCTTTATGTGGTCCTGAATCTAGCCGGTGTCGCTCGACTTGGAGATAAAAGAGCTTGGAACACTCTAGGTTTGCGAGAGGCGCGGGTCCTGTTCGAGGTCGCTCAAGCCGTTCCAGGCCAGATTGACGAGATGCGCGGCGACCTGCTCGCGCGACGGCTTCTTCACATCGAGCCACCACTGGCCGACCAGCGCCACCATCCCCACCAGCGCGTGCGAGTAGAGCGGCGCCAGTTTCGGGTTGAAGCCCCGCCCTTTGAACTCGGCCACGAAGATGTATTCGACCTGGGACGCCATGTCGCCGATGAGGCTGGCGAGTGTGCCCGAGGTGCTGGTCACAGGAGAGTCGCGCACCAGGATGCGAAAGCCGTCCTGCTCCTCTTCGATGTATGACAGGAAGGCACATGCGGCTTGCTCGAGCATTGCGCGGGGCTGGGTGGCGTCAAGCGCCTCGGTGATGCGTCCAAGCAGGCGCTGCACCTCCCGGTGCACGATCACCGCGTAGAGGCCCTCTTTGCCGCTGAAGTGCTCGTAGATGACCGGCTTGGTGATCTTGGCCCGCTGCGCGATCTCTTCGATCGACGCAGCCTCGAAGCCACGCTCCGCAAACAGCGCCCGCCCCACGTCGAGGAGTTGCTCGCGCCGCTCCTGACCCGTCATGCGGACGCGCCGCTTGTCAGCCATGTTGGGCGAGCCCTCTCATGGGCGCGGGTCCCTGAGCCGATGCGCGCAGGGGCTTACGCCCTCATGGTTCGTGTCAGCGCTTCTTGGCGTCGAGTTGCTTGGGGCTGGGAAGCTTTACGTTCCGCACCCAGCCGAGCCTCTCGAAGCCGCGGATCACCAGCGCGCTCAGGTCCAACTGGCCCTTGCCGATGCCATGGCGCGCCGAGGTGGGAAAGGCGTGATGGTTGTTGTGCCACGACTCTCCAAAAGAGATGAAGGACAGCAGCCAGTTGTTGGTGCTGAAGTCGCGTGTGTTGAACGGCGTCTTGCCGTAGAAGTGGCATATCGAGTTGACGCTCCAGGTCACGTGGTGAAGAAGGAAGATCCGCGCCAGGCTGCCCCAGAGGAACGCCGTGAGTGCACCCTGCCATGTCTGCGTTATGGCGAGTCCGAGAAGCGGTGGGATGCCAAGGGTTGCGAGGATGAGCCACGGAAACGCCTTGTCGATCTTCACCATTGCGGGCTCCTTGAGAAGGTCGGGCGCCCATCTTTCATGTGAAGTCTTCTCGGGGTCGAACAGCCATCCCATGTGTGCGTGCCACAGTCCTTTGGCAACACCCCTCAAGCCGGGACCTTCGTCCAGGTGAGGGGAATGCGGGTCGCCCTCTTTATCTGCGAAGGCGTGGTGACGCCGATGGGCAGACACCCAGGCGATCACCGATCCCTCGATGGACATGGAGCCTGCGACGGCGAGAAGGGCGCGCAACCCAGGCTTGGACTCGAAGCTTCCGTGGGTGAGCATGCGGTGATAGCCGATGGTGACGCCGAGGCCGGTGAAGACGTACATGCCCAGGAAGATGCCTGCGTCGACCATGCTCAGGCCGTTGCCCCACAGGGACCAAACGGCGAGAGCGAATCCCACGAACGGCAGGATAGAGGTGACGAGTATCGTCCGCCGCTGGAAGCGCGCCTGTTTTTCGTCGAGCAGGATGACTCCGGGGGCTTTCTGGGAGGCTGGGCCGCTCCCGGATACCGGGCGCTCCATTACCGAGTTGCTCATGATCACCGTCCCCTGATAGGAGAAACTGGGCTGACACCTACGCTTACGTAACCGTAACTTACCACGTCCTGTGACGCTGAAACAGGGGATGCGGGAGAACTTTGCAAAGACTAACGATCGGTGGCCCTTACCCGCGAAGTGCTCTACCCACTCTCGGCGGAGGGCTCCGAGGCTGATCGCGCGGCAACGGCAGCCCCGGACTCTCGCCGCGTCGTCCTTTCGTCGAGCGACAGCTTCGGGACCAGAGGTGCGGTGGCGGGGTCCGAGCCGTACACCAACAGCGCCAGCATCGCCCCGTACACCGGGAGGTGACCGATCAGCTCACTGGAGCCGAAGTAGAAGAGCGTTGCGTTGAACGGGATGCCCGCCACGATCACGGCGATCTGGGGCAACGCGCCGGAAATGACCAGCAGGCCGAACAGGAGCTCGATCCCGCCGGCCAGTCGAATGAAGGCGACGTCGCCGACGTCGAGGCCTACCGTGTGCAGGATGTTGAAGGCCGGATAGCGCTGTAGGAGCCAGGGCGAGGTCCGGACGGGCCAGCTTCTCGGTGAAGGCCAGCACCACCAGCGCGCCGCCGACCAGCACGCGGAGGCCGAGCAGGGCGTGGGTGAGGGTGCGCGCCGAGGGCTCGACGGTGCCGCCCGCCCTGCGGTCGTCGGGTGGAAGGAGGGCGAGGAACAGTGCGATGCCGAGGAGATCGATGCGCTCGAGAATGGGGACGATCCCATAACCGGCGATACCGAGCGGCCCCGAGGCGACGAGCAGCCAGGCGGCAGGTCTTATCCCGTAACCCGAGATGAGCCAAACGCCGGTGATCCCTTCGAGCAGCGCGAGGAAGGTGCCGGAGAACCCGCGCGGGAGCTCCAGGGCAGGCGCGAGATAGGAGCCACTGGCCGCCTGCGCCAGCAACGATACGCCCGCGTGAACCGCCAGCAGGCGGGGGACCCATGGGCTGAGGCGCCCCAGGGGGTGAAGGAAGGACAACTCCGGGCGCGGTAGCCGGGAGGCCAGGAGCCGCCATGCGATGGCGACCCCGACGACTGCGGCGATGGTCAGAAGGGTTGCCGGGCTGAGGGTGAAGGCCCACGAGTACGGCGGCCGGTCGTCGGTGAACCAGGTCTCGTGCGCCAGCGGTGGCATCAGTGAGTCGGCCCAGGCGCTAGGACGCCCGGCGTCCGGCGCGCCGGCGAACGTAGTCCCGCACGATGACGTGCCCGATGTCGGATGAGCGCGCCGGGAAGACCAGTCCTCCGGTCAGCCTGGCAAGGCGGTTCATGAACCCGACCAGGCCGGGTGACTGCTCGAGCATGAAGACGTTGATAGAGATGCCCATCCGGGCAAGGCGCGCTGCTTCCCGGAGCGTCTTTTCGATGGTGACCCCGACCGGAGGCCAGTTGAAGAAGACATCTTCGCCGTCGAGGTGGGCGGTCGGCTCGCCGTCGGTCACCATGATGACCTGCTTGACTCCCCTGGGATCGTCGGCTAACAACCGGCGCGCCAGGATGAAGGCGTGCTGCATGTTGGTGCCGTGCACATGCTCCCAACCCGCCACCGCCAGATCGGGCGGCTTCAGTTGCCGGGCGTAGTCGGAGAAGCCGATCAGGTAGAGGCTGTCCTGTGGGTACTTGCCCTCGATGAGCGCATTCATCGCCAGGGCCATCCGCTTGGCGGGGACCCAGTGGCCGCCGAGCGGCATGGAGAAGGACAGGTCCAACAGCAGGGCGGTGGCCGTGCGCGGGCGCGCCTCGGTCTCGACCACCTCGAAGTCCTCGGCCGACATCTCGACCGTGCCGCCCGGGGAGCCCCAGCCGATCGGCCCGGCCCGGGTCACTGCGTTGTAGACCGTGCGCTCGACGGAGATGGGGTCGGAGTCGCCGAAGACCCACGGTCTGGTCGCTCCGGTGACCTCGGCCTGGCCGCCTCGGGCGCGGTGGGTGGGCTCCCTGCGGACGCGCTCGAGCACCTTCGTGAGGGATCTCTCGCCCAGCAGGCGCGCTCCCCGGGCGGTTAGCTCGAGCCGGCCGCGGCTGCGGTTGACGAGCCCCGCCCTCTCGAGCGCCCGTTCGATGGCCTTGAGGCGCCTCAGATCCGTGACCGCATCGTCGCCGAGGGCGCGCCGCAGCTTGTCTTCGTCGATGTCGTCCAGCGTGGCCCCGGCGTAATCACCGCGCACGGCCGCGTCGAGATCTTCGAGGTCGCCCATCCGCTCGATGGCGTCGACCGCGGCCGACATCGGCATGGCCCCGTCGCCCGAGCCCGAGGCGTCCTGATCCCACGGTAGCTCGGGCATGAGCTCCCTCAGCTGGCCGTCCAGCCTGTCGACCTGCCACGCGAGATCGAGGTCGGCCAGCACCGCTGAGGCAAGCTCGGCGAGCTCCTGGCGCTGTCCCGGCGACAGACTCGTCATGAGCCGGCTCATCGCCGCCGCCCGCCTGGCCATCGCCTCGAGGAGCTCATCGAGCGAGCGCGGCTCCTCGGGGAAGAGCTTCCCGTGCCGCTCCATGAAGGCGTCGAAGTCGTACTCTTCGCCACGGATTCTCTTATCGAGCAAGTCGTTGAGGTCGGCGAGCATGTCCTTGACCCGCTCGAGACTTTCGGGCGCCATGTTCTCGAGAGCCCCCGAGAGCTGGTTGAAGTGGGCGTCCAGGACCTCCCGGCGCAGCCCTTCGACGAGGTCCCGGAAGCGGGCCTCTGCGTCGGATGACGCCCACCTGTAGGCGGCCAGCGCCCTGATCGCCCCCGTTGGGTGCTGTGGAAGGGCGTCGAGCACCGCCTCCTGGAAGCGGGCATCTTCGTGGTCGAGCCGGGCCAGCTCGAGCCGCTCGATGCCGAGGATTTCGTCCAATCGGGTCCGCACGTCCTCCAGGGGGCCGGAGAGATCGAGCCCCTCGGTGGCTCGGCGCCGCGTCTCCTGCAACCGGCGTCCGAGGTCCTCGAGTCCCCCGAATCGTCCCTGAAGTCCGTGCTCCTGCAGCCGTCGGAGGGCCTCACCGGCGCCGGATCCCTCGAAGACGTCGTCTGACATCGCGTCGAGAACCTCGCCGACATCGATGTCGAAGCCGAAGGGGTCTTGATCACCGTCCCACCGGAGGTAGCGGAAGCGCGCCACCTCAGGTGTCCCCGAAGACGAAGCGGCCGCCGGCGGCCGCTTCCTTGTTCAGCCGCTTGCCGAGGTGGAGGCCCTCGAGCGTGAACTCGAGGGCGCCGGCCACCCCTGCGGGGCTCTCTTCGGTGACGTCCAGCCGCCGGGTGAAGCGGTCGAGACCCGGCACCGCCAATGGGTCCCCCCCGCCGCCCACCCCGAACTGCGCCAGGAAGTCGGCCGAGGTCATGGCGTCCGAGGTGTCGACCGTAAGCCCGGCCTCGAAGCGTTCGAGCAGCGGCGTGAAATTCTCCCCTCCGAGCCGGGCTCGCCAGATCATCGCTATCGCCTGCTTCAGCGCTCGGGCGAGGATCTCCGGCTCCCGCCCCTCCTCGAGCGAGTCGAATTCGATCCGGCCGATGGAGGCCGGAAGAACCGACCAGAGGTCGATCATGCGCGGCACTGCCTCGGGCTCACCGGCTCGAACCGCTCGCCTGAGCGCGCTCGCACCCACCATCTCCAGCGCACCGATCGAGAAACGGACCGAAACGCCGCTGCGCTGATTGATCTGCGCGCTCGCTCTCAGCTGAGCGGCGAAGGCGGCGACCACCTCCTTGAGAT